>NZ_JBEXOV010000036.1:0-69514 GCF_040611715.1 Streptomyces sp. NPDC006544
CGGCGCGGCCGAACCGATGCCGGTACGGACCGTGCGGGTCTCGGGGTGCAGCGCCAGGCCGAACGCGCAGACGGCGATGACCATCGCGTTGCGGGTGCCGACCTTGGAGTACTGCTGGGGCCCGTCCGCCTTCTTCACGTGGACGGTCTTGATGAGCTCGTCGGCGGCCAGCGCGTTGCGCTTCACGCCCGTGTAGAACGCGTCGATCGGGATCAGCCGGGAGCCGCGCACGGACTCCACCTCGACCTCGGCGCCCGCCGCGAGCAGCGCGGGGTGCGCGTCACCGGCCGGGGACGCGCAGCCGAGGTTGCCGCCGACGCTGCCGCGGTTGCGGATCTGCGGGGAGGCGACCGTGTGGGAGGCGAGGGCGAGGCCGGGCAGTTCGGCGCGGAGGTTCTCCATGATCTGCGTGTACGGGACGGAGGCGCCCAGACGGACCACGTCCTCGCCGACCTCCCACTCCCGCAGGAGACCGATGCGGTTCAGATCGAGGAGCTGGTCGGGCCGGCGGTGGTCGAAGTTGATCTCGACCATCACGTCCGTTCCGCCCGCGATGGGGACGGCCGTGGGGTACTCGGCCTTCGCGGCGAGCGCCTCCTGCCAGCTGGCGGGGCGAAGGAAGTCCATGCGGGGCTCTCATTCGTCGTTCGAGTGGGGCACGTACGGCCCCGGGGCGAAGCGCCTGCACACACCGGTCCCATGAACCGTGGTGACCGGACCCAAACCGATTTCCGTGGAACGACCCCAACGTAGAGCCCGCCTGTGCGCTCCGCGCCGTCCGCCGGGCCGGCGTGGACGAGCGGTTCGCTCCTGAGCCGGCCGGAGGACGGCACGGACCTCGCCGCCGCCGTGCGGAGGGAGGGCGGGGGTGGCATCCCCCTGGCGGTTCCGGTCGGCGCAGAAGATCATCAGGGTTATGACGACGCGACACATCGAGTTCGAACGACTCCACAACTTCCGTGATCTCGGGGGCTATCGCACGGCCGGCGGCGCCACCGTCGCCTGGGGCGCGCTCTACCGGGCGGACTCGCTCGGCAAACTGCGCGGCGCGGACTGGGACCGGTTCCTCGGCCTCGGCATCCGCACCGTCATCGATCTGCGCTACCCGTGGGAGATCGAGGCCAAGGGCCGGATACCGGAGCCCGAGCGGTTCACGTACGCCAACCTCAGCATCGAACACCGGCCCTACGACCAGGCCGAGATCGACCCGGACCTCGACCCCTGGCGCTTCCTGGCCGACCGGTTCGCCGAGGTGGCGCAGGACGGCGTCCGGGAGATCCGCGCCGCGATCGAGCTGCTCGCCGAAGGCCCCGGGCCGGCGGTCTTCCACTGCACCTCGGGCAAGGACCGTACCGGGCTGATCGCCGCACTCGTCCTGACCCTCCTGGACGTGGACGAGGAGCAGATCCTCGCGGACTTCGCGCTGACGGAGCTGGCCACCGTCCGGCTGACGGCCGACTGGCACGCGGCCAACCCCGGCCGCACCATGCGCTGGCCCTCCTACGGGCGCGCCCCCGCCCAGGTGCTGCGCCTGACCCTCGCCGACCTCGCCACCCGCTACGGCTCCGTCGGCGCCTATCTCTCGGAGCAGGTCGGCGTCACCCCCGGGACCACGGCCCGGCTGCGCGCCCGCCTGCTGAACTGACCGGCGGCCACCGGGCGCGACGGGGCGGGGCGGGACGCCTCGCCCCGACGCGGCGGCGGGCGGCGTTCAGTGCGCCGTCAGGAGCCCGGCGGCCGCGAAGGCCTCGTACGTGGGCGGTGCGTCCAGTGCGCCGACCTCCGTGAAGTAGCGGGTGGTCGCCTGTGCGGCCCGGCCGATGGCCGTGGTGGTCACCTCGGCCGGATGGGCGTCGGCGATGATCTCCTGCGCCTCGGCGGCGGCGAATCCGGCGTCCCCGAGGGCGTCGGCGACGGCCAGGTAGTCCGGTTCCAGGAACGCCGTGATGAGCGAGGGGACCAGCGGGCCGATCCGCCCGCGCGCCGACCCGTCCAGCGCCTGCCAGAAGAACTCGAGGAGGCTGCGGAAGTAGGCGTGGTGCTTGCCCTCGTCCTCGGCGTGGTCCTGGACCAGGTCCCTGACCGCTTGCGGCAGCCGCTTGTCCCGGGGGAGGTCGGAGAGGATGGAGGAGATGAGGGTCTCGCTCACGATGGAGAAGACGAGGTCGGCCGCTCCGCGCAGGTCGTGGTCGAGCTCCGCGCGGATACGGTCCAGCCGCTCCATGAAGGCCGGCCGGTCGGGCAGGCAGGCGGCGAAGCCGGTGCGCGCCTCCACCTGGCGGGACAGGTCGTCGGAGAACTGCGCGTGCCAGGCCTCGTCCGTCGTGATCTTGAAGGCGTCCTCCCGCATGGCGGGCGGCAGGTGGAGTCCGCTGCGGCCCCGGCTGATGTCCATGGTCACGGGCATCACGGCGACTTGTTCCAGCTCGGTGGTGAAGTAGAGGTACTGGTGCAGCCGTTGGGTGAGGATCCGCTCGGCCACCTCGTCCGGCCGGGACCGTACGAGCGGATGCGCGACCACCGGCATCAGTTCGGGCGGGAAGTAGAGCCGGCCGGGCTCAGAGGGGTCCAGCACGCGCGGCGGCTTCACGCGCACGCTGGCGCGGGCGTCCCAGAGGGCGAACCTGCTGCGGTACCGGGCCGCCGGCGGCGATTCGGGGTCGGCCAGCTGGGTGAGGGCCTCGCGCAGGTGCGGGCGGGGCGCGGTCGTCTCCATGCCGGGCCTACGGGTTCGCGCTGATCGGATCGGCCTCTTCGCGGCCGGCCCGCTCCTGGACGGGCCGCAGGTGCCGGACCTCGGGGACGGCGAGCACGCCCAGGCAGGAGACGGCCATCAGCGCGGCCGCCCCGTAGAGCGCGGCCTCGGCTCCGACGGCGAGGGCCAGGGGTCCGGCCAGCGCCATGCCCAGGGGGCTGAGGGCGGTGGACAGCAGCCAGTCGTAGGCGGAGACCCGGGATATCCGGTCGGCGGGGACGTGCTGCTGGACGGTGGTGTCCCACAGGGTGCCCATCAGGCCGAGGGCGAAGGACATGACGGCGGCCCCCGCGGCGATGAACGCGGTGTGCGCGCCGAGCGCGATGAGGGCCAGCGGGATGGCTCCCAGCGCCAGGCAGAAGTTGGCCACCACCAGCGGCCGGGAGGTCTTGACGCGCAGGGAGAGCAGCGCGCCGGTGAGGGCGCCGACCGTCGCGCCCTGCGCGATGACGCCCCAGGCCACCTCGCCGCCGGCGCCGGTGATGACCGTCGCCGCTCCGACGGTGAAGTAGACGGTCCGGGAGAGGTTCCAGCAGCCGTGGGCGAGGAAGTTGCTCCACAGCCAGGTGCGCCCGCGGACCTCGCCCCATCCTTCGCGGAGGTCCTTGAGGAAGGTCCCGCGCGGCGGCGCCGCGTGCTGGATGCGCAGTCGGCTGAGCGTCAGGACGTTGACCGCGAAGGTCGCGCCGTCCAGCACCATGGCCCAGCCGGGGCCGACGGTGAGGGCGATGGTCGTGGCGGCCGCCGGCCCCACCAACATCGCGGTGCGGCGGGACACGGCCATCAACGCGTTGGCCCGCTGCAGGAGTTCGGGCTCGACCGTGGACGGGACCAGGCCGCTGGAGGCGGGCAGGAAGAAGCCCGTGGCCGCTCCGACGCAGCCGGCCGCGAGCATCAGTTCGCGGAGGCCGGCGTGGCCGGCGATCAGCTGGAGGCCGATGTAGACGTGCGCGACGCAGCGGATCACGTCCGCGGCCATCATCACCTTCTGCCGGGGCAGCCGGTCGGCCCAGACGCCGCCCACGAGGAGGAAGAGACCTTCGCCCACCGCGGCGCTGGCCAGGACCAGGCCCAGGTCGGTGGCCGATCCGATGTCCCGCACCAAGGCCAGGGTGAGTGCGACAGGAAATATGGCGCTGCCGGCGTAGGAAAGGGTCTGACCGAACCAGAGAAGACGGAATCTGTTATCACCCAAGGGGCCGCTCGGAGCCCGTGACTTGCGCAGATTCATGATCACGACTGTATCACTGCCACTCCGGGGAAACACGTGTTGATTTCGTGTCGACATGCCGGTAGGAGCGTGCCGGACGGCCCGGCATACCGTTCGGTTCCGGGCATGTCCGATTCTTCCGCGCCATCTCGTGTGATCTTCCCCGCACTCCCCGTCCCCGGCCAATGGGAACCGGTGGCCGAATTAAAGGAATGCCGCGCGCAACCCCCCTCGGGCCCCCCTCGGGGGGCCTCTCAGACCTCATCAGGTCAGCTGCAAACGGGGGTTGACGGATGATCTACCAGGCCGTAACAATGCTGTCGCCGGTCGAGACACGCCTTTGACGTGGGTAGATCTGGTTTGGGGGCACGTCGGCACAGGGTCGGCGAAGGCGACCGTCTCGGTTTGCGAACGGGGCGGTCGATGGGGGCGGCATTCGCGCCGGAATATTCCATTCCGACGTTGCTGCCCCACGGCGACCGCTTAGTCCTTGCGTCCTCTATTCCTTTTAAGAATGGAGGTGATTACGCATGAAGAAGTACATCAAGCCGTCGGCCAAGAAGGTCGACTTCGGCACGGTCATCGCGATGACCAAGTAAATGCCTTGCCGAGTACGCGTCACGCCCGTCCGGGCGTGACGCGTACCCGCTTTTCTCCCGGGTCACCGCCCGGGGCACGACGAAGGTGAATTACATGTGCGGAATCGCCGGTGTTGCCCGGATCGACGGCGGCATGCTGACCCCCGCTGCCGACGAGCTGCTGCGCGACGTGGCGTGCACGCTCGCCCACCGCGGCCCCGACGACGAGCGGCTGCTGCGCGAGGACCAGGTGGGCCTCGCCTTCACCCGGTTGTCCCTGGTGGACCCCGTGGGCGGAGGTCAGCCGCTGGTCAGTGAGGACGGCTCCGTCGTCCTGATCGCCAACGGCGAGGTCTACAACCACCGTGAGCTGGCGGCGTCCCTGCCCGCGGGCGCCCGTTTCAAGACGCAGTCGGACTGCGAGGTGCTGCTGCACCTCTACCAGCGCGACGGGCTGAACTTCCTCGACCGGGTCAACGGCATGATCGCCGTGGTCCTCTGGGACCGCAAGCGCGGCAAACTCCTCTTCGCCCGCGACCGGTTCGGCATCAAGCCGCTCTTCTACCACCGCAACCGCGAGCGGATCGTCTTCGCCTCCGAGATCAAGGCGCTCTTCGCCGACCCCGCCACACCGCGACGGCTGGACTGGAGCGGCGCGCTCGCCGACTACGGGATGAGCTCGGCGCCCGCCCTCGTGCACGAGCCCGTCAACACCTGGTTCGAGGACATCCACCTGGCCCCGGCGGCCACGGTGATGGAGATCGACCTCAAGGACGGCGCCACCCGCGAGCACCGCTACTGGTCGCTCCCCGGTGCGGCCGCCGATTCCGACGCCTCCGACGAGGAGTACATCGCGCGCTACCGGGACCTCCTCGCGGAGTCCGTACGCGACTGCGCCATGGCCGACGCCGAGCTCGGCCTCTTCCTCAGCGGCGGCGTCGACTCCTCCGCGGTGGCCGCGCTGGCCGGCCAGAGCGGGCTGCGGACCTTCAGCGTGCTCACCGGGTCGACCGTGCTCAACGGCGACGCCGAGTGGAGCCACCGCGCGGCGCGGCTGCTCGGCGTACCGAACGAGCAGATCCTCTTCGACCGCGACCGGGTGCCCGGGATCGAGGAGTGGAAGAACCTGCTCTGGCTCACCGAGACGCCCCTGTGCAGCCCCGAGCAGTTCTACAAGTACGAACTGCACCGCCACGCACGCCTGCGGCATCCCGAGATCAAGGGCATGCTGCTGGGCGCCGCGGCCGACGAGTTCAACGGCGGCTACGCCATCGGGTACGCCGGTGGCGGCGACTGGGACGACTTCCTCGCCAACATCGGCGCCATGGCCCGCCGCACCTCCCTGGACGAGCAGCCCCGGATGGCGGGCTGGTGGGAGGTCTCCGACCTGCCGCTGCTGAAGGACGCGGCCGTGCGCGGCACCCGGGACGACGGCTTCGCCGACCCCTACGACGCGTTCGTCGCCTGGAAGTACCGCAGCCTCCAGCAGTACAACGTCTGGCACGAGGACCGCACGGCCGCGGGCAACAGCGTCGAGGCCCGCGTGCCGTTCCTCGACCACCGCCTGGTCGAGCTCGTGACCTCGATCCCCGCCGCCCGGCGCGCGAACCTTCTCTGGGACAAGCGGATCCTGCGCGAGGCGATGGTCGGCATCCTCCCCGAGGAACTGATCCGCCGCCCCAAGGTCCCCTTCTTCCACGGCGAGGGGCAGCGGCACACCTACCGCACCTTCACCCGCATGCTGGCGCAGGGCGGCGACGCTCTCCTCGAGGAGGCGTTCTCCTCCGAGCGGGCCCGCGAGTTCATCCACCAGGACGGCGTCCGCGAGAGCCTGCGGCGCCTGGAGCGCGACCCCGAGAACGGCAGCGTCGAACACCTGCTGCGGCTGGTCAACCTCGGTCTGCTGGAACGCATGACCGCGGAGCTGCCCGTCCACCCGGCGGCCGCTTCCAAGGCCCCGCAGCCCGTGACCCATCCGTACGCGGACTGGGAGGACGCCGAGGAGCAGATCCGCGAACTCACCCTCCAGCGGACCCCGGTGGACCCGGAAGCCGTGTACGCGATGCGCTCCGACACCGTGCTCGCCTGCGCGCCGGCCCAGCCCGGCACCTGGTACCTGCTGGTCGACGGAACGTGCGAGTTCGTCCTCGACGAGGACGAGGAACCCGCCCTGACCGCGCTGCTGCGCTCCCTGGACGGAGAGACCTCCCTGGAGAAGGTGCTGGCCTCCGCCGGCCTGTCCCTGGACGGGCTGCGACCGCAGCTGGAAGACGTGCTCGACCTCGGCCTCGTCGTCGAGGCCGCCCCGAAGGGAGCCGTCCGTGTCCGATGACCACACGCACCAGGTGGAGGAGCTGCGCACGCTCGGCCTGCTGCCCGCCTCCTGGGTCTGCGTCTTCGAAGCCGGCTCGCTGGTCCGGGGCTGGGGCAACGCCTCCAGCGACGTGGACCTGTACGTGATCTCCGAGGAGCCGTGGACGGGCCGGGACGCCTCGCGCCATCCGGTACCGCTCACCCCCTCGGTCGTCCTGGGCGAGGAGACCTTCGTCGGCCCGATGCGCTGGGACGTCCGGTACTGGACCCGCGGCCAGGTGGAGCAGGTCCTGGCCAAGGTCGACTGGGCCGCCTTCGAGAAGGGCCCCGAGGAACTCTCGCTGCGCGAGGTCCAGCTGGTCGACCGGCTCGCCTTCGGCGTGCCGGCGGGCGGCCGGGAACTGCTGGCGCGGTGGCGCGCCGAGGCGGAGGCCTCCGCGTTCCGCTCCATCGTCGCGGCCCGCATCCTGAACATGGCCGACTCCCGCATCGAGGACGCGGTGGGCCAGCTGGAGGCCGGTGACCTGGACAGCGCCGTGCTCTCCGCACGGGCCGCGTTCCACTACACGGTCGACGCGCTCCTCGCCTCCGAGGGCGAGTGCGGCCCGGGCGAGAAGTGGCGGGCGCGCAAGCTGCGGGCCACCGCCCCGGCCGTCCTGCCGTTCGACACGTACTGGGCCCTGGAGACGATGCGGTCGTTCGACCCCGGCCGGCCCGGTCTCTGGATCAACGAGGTGCTCACGGTCTGCCGCGGCATCGCGATGGAAGTGGACATCTGATGAGTACGACCGGTCCGGTGACCCGCGCGTCCGTCCCCACCGTCCGCCCCGACATCCGGGTCCGCAAGATCCGCGGCGCCCTGGTGGTCGCGGTCCCCGAGCAGGCCTTCGAGCTCCCCGAGACGACGGCGTTCATCTGGAAGCGGATCGACGGGGTGCGCTCCGTGGGCCGCATCGGTGAACTGCTCGCCGAGGAGTACGAGATCGACGTGGAGACGGCCGTCGAGGACACCGTCGAGGTCCTCGCCGAGCTCGTCGCGTACGGGGCCGTCCGTGTCTGACGCACCGGACGCGTCGGCCGCGCCCTCCGTGCCGGATGCGCCGGACGCGTCCGCGGCGACGGCCGCGGACGTGGTCAGGGCCTGGCGCGACCCCCTGTTCCGAGCCTCCCTCGACGAGCTCGCACGCGCCGCGCTGCCCGCCCATCCGGCGGGCGACATCGAGGTACCGGGACTGGACCGGGACTAGCGGGGCGACGGGAACGGCACAACGAGCGGGAACAGAACGAAAGGCAAGACGGTGCTGGACGAATTCCTCGACGACGCGCGCTGGTGGGCGGGGCTCACCCCTGCGGAGCGCCGCCCGGCCGGGGGTCCGGAGCCGGATCCCGGGGAGCTCGAGCGCGGGACCGCTCGGGTCCGCCTGTGGCAGGAGGGCGTGCTCGTCCCCGGGCTGCGCACCGGGCCCGACGTGCTGGGCGCGCGGTGGAACGTCACGCCCGGCCAAGTCGCCCTGCTGGCGGCGGAGTCACCGCGGGAACTGAAGCTGCGGCTCCCCGGCACGCCGGACTGGGTACGCGTACTCGTCGACGCCTGGCAGCGGTTCGCCGGAGCGGACCTCGCCGCGCACCCCGTCCCCCCGGAGGGCGGCGACGTGGCCCCCGGCCGGCTGGACTGGCTGGGTCCGCTGACGGCCTGGGCGCGCGAGGAGCTCCGCGCCCGCCTCGCTCCCGCGCACCGGCTGCTGCCTCACGGGCACCCGCTGTTCGCCCCGGACACCACCACCCTGCGCGCCATGGTCCAGCGCACCATGGCGCTGGAGATCAACGCCGCCCGGCTGGAGGGCCGGCTCGACGGTGCGACCCCCGAAGCCCGCCACGAGGCCTTCGGCGCGCAGCTGCGGGAGCCCGCGCGGGCCCTGGACCTGCTGGCCCGGCATCCCGTACTGGCCCGCGGCCTCGTCGGCCACGTACGGCAGTGGATCGAGGTCCGGGCCGAGTTCGCCGAGCGTCTGAGCGCCGACTTCGCCGAGCTCCGCGCGCGGTTCGGGGTCCCCGGCGAGGGCCTCGGCGACGTCGCCGACATCACCTTCGGTGCCGGCGACGCCCACCGCGGCGGGCGCACGGTGGCCGTCGTCGGCTTCCGCGACGCGACCCGGTACGTCCGGCTCGTCCACAAGCCGCGCAGCCTCGCCGTCGACACCCACGTGAACCGGCTCCTGGACTGGATCAACGAGCGCGGTCCCCGCCACCCCTTGCGGACCTCGGAGCTCCTGGAACGTCCCGACCACGGCTGGAGCGCCTTCGTCGACGCCGCGCCCTGCGCGGACGCGGACGCCCTCGGCAGGTTCGCGTGGCGGCTGGGCGCCCATCTCGCGCTCTTCCACGTCCTGGGCTGCTCCGACCTGCACCTGGAGAACCTGATCGCGGCCGGTGAGCACCCGGCGTTCATCGACCTCGAGGCGATCTTCCACGCCGAGTCCGCGGATCCGGCCGAGGCCGACCCCGTGGACCTGCTGCTGCGCGCCTCGGTCCTCGCCGTGGGACTGCTGCCGCAGCGCGTGGTGCGGGCCGACGCGACCGGGCTGCACGCCATGGAGATCAGTGCCATGGCGGGCGGTCCCGTCCCCGGCGAGCTGGAGATCCGTCCCGAACTCGTCCTCGCCGGCGCCGGCACCGACCGGGTGCGGATCGTCCGCGAGCGGCTCCCCGTACCGGAGTCCGGCAACCGGCCCGTCCTGGACGGCCGGCCCGCCGACCCGTCGGCGATGTTCCCGCGGCTGAGCGAGGGCTTCGAGGACTGCTACCGGCTGCTGCTCGCCGGACGCGACGAACTGCTGCCCGCACTGGACGCGTTCGCCGACGACGAGGTCCGCACCGTCCTGCGCAACACCTCCGCCTACAAGGCGGTCCTGGAGGAGTCCTTCCACCCCGACCTGCTGCGGGACGGCCTGGACCGGGCCTACCTCATGGAGGCGCTGGATCCGGACGGGGAGGGCGATGCGGCGGTCCTGGCGAGCGAGCGCCGCCAGCTGGCCCGCGGTGACGTCCCCTCCTTCACCGCCAGGCCCGCCGGTACGGCGCTGTCCGACGACGACGGCGTGGTCGCGGAGGGCTTCTTCCGGCGCAGCGGACTGGAGACCGCCCGGCGGCGGCTGGCGGCACTGAGCGAGGAACACCTGCGGGAGCAGCTCTGGTTCGTGCGGGCCTCCCAGGCCACGCGCGAGCTCGGCGGGCACGCCCAGGAACGCGGACCGGCCGGCCCGCGCGGGCCGCGGGACACGGCCCCGGAGCCGGACCCGGACGCCGCGCTCGCCGCCGCGTCCCGCATCGGGGACCGGCTGCTCGCGTCCGTCCGGCGCGGCGGGGACGGCGTCGTGGAGTGGGCCAACCTCAACCTGGTCGGCGAGCGGTACTGGGTGGTCGGGTCCAGCGGGCTCGGGCTCTACTCCGGCGTGAGCGGCATCGCCCTGTTCCTGGCGGAACTGGCCGCCGCCACCGGCGTCGACCGCTACGGGCACGTGGCGCGCGAGGTCGTGGACGCCCTGGCCGATCCCGAGGGCATGCCCGAACCGGAGGACCTCCGGGGGATGCCCGTCGGAGGGTACGAGGACCTGTGCGGGGTGCTGCTCCTCCTCGCCCGGGCCGGGCGGCTGTGGGAGGATCCCGCACTCCTCGGCGCGGCCCGCTCCCTCGTGCCCGCGGTACGGCAGAACCTCGAGGACGGCGCGCCCTTCGACCCCTGCGACATCGTGGCCGGAGCCGCCGGAGCCGCGCTCGCCCTGATCGCCCTGGACGCCGCCGGGCCCGGGCAGGCGACCCGCGAGGCCGTGCGCCGGGCGGGCGAGATCCTCCTGGACGGCGACCCGCTGCCCATGGGGGCCCCGGGATTCGGGCACGGACGGGCCGGCCGGGCCTACGCGCTGTCCGCGATCGCGGACCTGACCGGTGAGCCCCGCTTCGCCGCGGCCGCCTCCCGCGCCCTGGCCGAGGCCTGCCCCACGGCCGGCACGGACCCCGGCGCGGGCACGGACACCGGCCCCGGCACGGACGCCGGCGTCATCGCCTGGTGCCGGGGCGCCGCCGGCACGCTGCTGGCCACCGCGCGGCGCGGCGGGGCCGGGCTCGCCGGCCGCCCGGAGCTCTCCGCCGTACGGGATGCCCTGCGGACGGGGGTCGGCAACGACTCGCTGTGCCACGGCACCCTCGGCCTGGCGGAAGCTCTGCGCACCGCCGGTGAGAGCTGCGGCGACCAGGCCCTCGTCGACGAGGCCCGCCGGGCGGCGACGTCAGTGGCGCACCGCGTCCTCGCGGACGACGTGCGCACGGGCGTTCCGCACCGCCTGTGGGTGCCGGGCCTGATGAACGGCGCGGCGGGAATCGGCTACGGCCTGCTCCGCACCGCACTGCCCGGACGCGCGGTGCCCGACGTCCTCCTGCTGGGGACCTGAGGCCGAACCCTCCGAAGGCTCCCGCTCCCCCACCGTGAGAAATGGAAAGAACATGCTCGAACTGCCCGTCATCCGCGAGCTCGTCGCCCGCTGCCTGATCGAGGACCTCGGCCGCGGCGACACCACCACGGACGCGTGCGTCCCGCCCGAGGCCGAGGGCCGCGCGGTCGTGGCGGCCCGGGAGGACCTCGTCTTCTGCGGCGGGGCCCTGGTCCGGGAGGTCTTCGCCCAACTCGACCCGCGGGTCGAGGTGGAGCAGCTGTGCCGGGAGGGCGAGCTGCTCACGGCCGGCAAGGCGGCCGTGGCGCTGGCGGGGCCCGCGCAGTCGCTCCTGAAGGGCGAGCGGCTGGCGCTCAACTTCGTCCAGCGGATGAGCGGGGTCGCGACCTTGACCCGTTCGTTCGTCGACGCCCTGACCCCGGGCTCCGCCACCCGCATCACCGACACCCGCAAGACCACTCCGGGCCTTCGGATCGTGGAGCGGTACGCGGTCCGCTGCGGCGGCGGGTACAGCCACCGGTCCGACCTCGGCGCGGCGGTCCTGATCAAGGACAACCACGTGGCGGCCGCCGGGGGCATCACCGCGGCGGTGACCCGTTCCCGGGCCGCCGCCACCCACGCGACCCGCATCACCTGCGAGGTCGACACCCTGGAGCAGCTGCGCGAGGCGATCGAGGTCGGGGTCGACATCGTGATCCTCGACAACTTCACCGACGAGCAGATCGCCACCGCCGTGGAGTTCACCGGCGGGCTGGCCGTCATCGAGGTCTCGGGTTCCGTCTCCCGGGAGCGGATCAGGGACATCTCCGCCCTCGGCGTCGACGTCGTGAGCATCGGCGCGCTGACCCACTCGGCGCGCGCCGTGGACCTCGGCCTCGACTGGACCGCGTAACCCCGCCCCTTCGTTTCGTTCCACCCGAGTAGGAGGTGCCCGTGCCCAAGGCAGTTCTCGATGTCAGCGTGCGATATCTGGACCAGGACCTCCGGGAGGAATACCTGCAGAGCCTCAGCCTGAGCGACTATCTCTACCAGGAGCCTCCGACCGGCCTTCCGCGCCTGATCGAACGCGACTACGTGAAGCCGGAGTTCTTCGACTGGGCCAACCTCAAGATCGAGGAGGCCGGGTTCGACCCGAAGGAGATCGATCTCCGCTACGCGTCGATCGACGTCCGGCTGGCCCCCCTCCGGGAGTCGGGCCGGCCCCTCTCCTTCCCCTTCATGATCAACTCGGCTTTCACCTACAACGGCCTCAACCTGCACGGACCCTTCGTCGCCGGGCACCAGGCCGGCATCTCCATGGTGCAGTCGCTCTCCGAGGTGAAGTACGCCCGGTTCAACCTCCCGCCGCACCTCGACGGGGTGTTCACCAGCGACGACCAGACCTCGGTCATCGCCCACAGCATCCACGGCATCCGGACGGCCCCGGGCGTGGACGGACTGATAGCCGCCCTGCCCGACCGCGGCCGCGACCCCGAGATGTTCCAGAAGTCGAACATCGCCCGCGTGCTGACCGGAGGCCACATCACGGACGCCGCGCACGACCGGGAGCCGGGCACCACCTGGCCCGGGAACCCGCTGCGCGGCGTACCGTTCAAGATCACGCCCGAGGTGTACGGAGGTCGCATGCCGCTCTACGCGAACGACTTCACGTACTACTCCTTCCTCCGCTCCGGCGTCCACGACGAGCTGCTCCGCGACGCGCGGTTCCTGAGGCTCATCGACCTGATCCGGCGGCTGGGCCCCTCCTTCAAGGCCAACCGGCCCAACGCGTCCGAAGGGCTGCTCTTCAACCCTCAGCGCAACATGCAATTCATCACGGAACTCATCACCCGGAGCGCACAGTGATCAGCATTCCCGTCCCCCTCGCGACCGGCCCCCGGCCCGAGCGGGGGCTGCTCGTCAGCTTCTCCGGAGTCGACGGGTCCGGGAAGACGACGAGCATCAGGCGCCTCAAGGGGACCCTGCGCAGGAACGGCTACCGGGTCCGCGTGTTCAAGCTGCCGAGCAACGAGGCCAAGACGCTCCGTCTGTTCACGGAGTACAAGAAGGACCCGCTGACCGCGGAGTCCGAGGGCCGGGTCGACATCTTCTCGATGTTCCTGGCGGTGACCGGCGACCGGCTCAACACCATCAGGACCAGGATCCTCCCGCTGCTCGACGCGGGGTACGCGGTCATCGTCGACCGCTACCTCTACTCGGCGATCTGCGAGGCGGTCATCTCCTCCAGCGGGTTCACGCCCACCCAGTGGCGCGTCATCTCGGACATCATCTCCGAGTTCCCCACCCCGCACGTGGCGTTCTTCACCCGGGTGAGCTTCATCGAGGCCCGCAAGCGGATCAATTCCCGCGAGGCGGAGCGCGACGATTTCGTCGACCCCGTGCTCTTCAACGAGCGGATCGACGCCTTCGAGATCGTCCGGAGCAAGTTCGAGGGCGTGCTCGTGGACACCGCCCTGGACGAGCACTCCTGCTTCAAGATCGTCTCGCGCGAGGTCGGCCGGCACATGGAGAACGCGCCCGCGCGCCCCTGAGCCGGGGCGCCGCCCGGCGCCGCCGGCCGGCGCCCGCGTCGGCCGGCGCCCCGCTCAGCCGTCCTCGCGGATCGACTCCCGCTCCCAGTCCTCCCGATGGCGCACGTAGAGGGGGGAAGGGGCGACGATCGACCGGGTCTCGGCCGAGCCCTGCCGCAGGCGCCAGCGGACGGTTCCGGTGACCCGTGCGGCGCAGGAGTCGATGAAGCACTGGCTCGCCCTGCGCAGTTCACCGAACCAGCGCCCCTCCAGCGCCTCGCGCACCCACACCTGCTCGAGGTGCATCTTCTCCCGGATGGTCTCCGCGTCCAGCGTCGCCGTCTCCAGGTGGCGGTAGGTCTTCAGCAGGATCTCCGCGGCCGGCATCTCGCGCAGCTCCATGACCTTGCGGCCGCCGGGGAGGTGTTCGAGCCCGCTGTAGCGGCCGATCCCGTGGGCGCCCACCCGGTGGTTGAGGTGCTCGACGAGCATGCGCAGCGGGAGGCGGACCCCGTTGACCAGGACGGGCACGCCGGCCTCGAAGCCGATCTCCACGCCCTCCTCCGGCGTCCCCTCCCCGCGCACGCTCCAGGCGTACAGGTGCTCGGGGACGGTGTGCTCCTCGGGGTCGTCGAGGATCCCGGACTCGAACTCCCGGCACCACAGGTTCGCGTCGATGCTGGCGATCCGCTTGCTCATGTGGACGAGCCCGATCGACTCCAGCTCCCGGGCCTTCTCCTCCCGGTCCACCGGGTCGAGGTCGTAGGGCGTGCCGTACTGGCCCCCGTAGCCCAGCAGGCGGAACGCGCCGTTGAGCCGGCGCAGGGTGTTCTGCGAGCGGTTGGCCGTGTGCAGGACGCCCGACGCGCCGAGGCCGTCCGCCACGTCCATGGCCAGCTCGGCGATCAGCGGCCTGCTCAGTGAGGAGCTGATCGGGTGGGTGCCGAGGTACACGGCCTGCGCGGCGATCGCCGGGCGCACGTACTCCTCGGCGAACCTGGTGCGTCCGTCGACGACGTGCAGGCCGACCCCGAGCTGGTCGGTGACGAGCCGCAGCTCGTCCATGTCCTCGCCGGCGCCCAGGTCGACGCTGACGGCGTGGATGTCGGTGAACCCGGCCGTCGTCAGCCGGTGGAGGAGGTAGCTGCTGTCCAGGCCCCCGCTGAAGAGCGTGACCAGGGGACGCGCGCGGTCGAACCGCTGCGGGGAGAGGTCGGCGAACGACCGGACGAGGGGTCTGGGTACGGAAGCCTTCACCGTGCGGTCTCCTGTTCCATGATGCGCCGCAGCTCCTCGGTGAACTCCGTGAAGACCGGCGCGGTCAGCAGAGCCGCCAGCGGAATGCCGGCGACGCCCAGCCGCTCCCGGAGCCTCCCGACGACGTGGACGACCTTGAAGGAGTCGCCTCCGAGGTCGAAGAAGTCCTCGTCGGGACCGACGGCGGCCACCTCGAGCACCTCGCACCACACCTGGGACACCACGGAGGCCAGCGCCTGGGCCGACGCCGCGGGAGCGACGGACCGCGGGCCGTCCGGCGGGACCCCCTCCGCGACCCGTTCCGGGCGGGCGGCGGCCGCGTCGGCCGCGCGCTTCGCGGCCCACTCCTCCAGCAGGAGGCGGTCCGTCTTGCCGTTCGCCGTCAGCGGCAGCTCGCCGACGGTCTCGATGGCCGTGGGCACCATGTGGTGCGGCAGCCAGGCGCGCAGCAGTTCCCGGACGGCCGGGGCCAGGTCCTGGGTCCGTGCGTCCTCCTCGGGCACCACGAACGCCGTGAGCCTCTTGCCGCTGCCCGTGCCGTGCGCGACGACCGCCGTCTGCCGGACGCCCCGGCACCGGGTGGCGGTGGCCTCGATCTCGCCGAGCTCCACGCGGATCCCCCGGATCTTCACCTGTCCGTCGACGCGGCCCAGGAATTCGAGGACCCCGTCGGGACGGGACCGGACCAGGTCGCCGGAGCGGTAGAGGCGGCCGCCGGGACGCACCGGCGGGCCCTCGAGGAACCGCTGCGCGGTGAGCTCGGGCCGGTTGAGGTATCCGAGGGCGAGGCCGGCGCCGCCGATGTGGAGCTCGCCCGGCTCCCCCTCGGGAACCGGGGCGCCGCTCTCGTCGAGGATCCACAGCTCGGTGTCGCGGATGGCCGCGCCGATGAACACCGTCTCGGGGTCCGGATCGCGCGGGCACACCCAGGCCGTGCAGTAGAGGGTGCACTCGCTGGGGCCGTAGAGGTTGGTGAGCGTGGCCGTGGAGCGTGCGTGGAAGCGCTTGACCAGCTCGGGTGCGAGCGGCTCGCCGCCCGTCAGGACCTGGCGCAGTCCGTCGTAGCGCTCGGCCGGATCGCGGGTCAGCAGGAACAGTTCGAGCAGGGACACCACGCAGTAGAACGTGGTGATCCGGTGGTCGCGGATCAGCGCCGCGAGGTGGTCGGCGTCGCGCTGGCGGCCCGGCGCGGCGATCACGACGGTGGCCCCGGCCAGGAGCGGCCAGTAGAGCTCGCAGAGGTACATGTCGAAGGTGCACACGGTGTGGTGGATCATCCGGTCGCGCTCGTCCATGCGGTGCGTGTCCTGCAGGGCCCGGAGCCGGGAGACCAGGGCCCGGTGGCTGATCAGCGAGGCCTTCGGGCGGCCCGTGGAGCCGGAGGTGTAGATGACCACGGCGGGATCGTCCGCGGACCCGGGGAGGGCTCGCGCATCCGGTCCCGGTACCGGCTCCCGGTCGGACGGGGCCGCGTACTCCTCGTCCGTCAGCACGAGGAGGCCGGGGACCCCGGCGAGGCGGGACCGCAGCGCGGAGGCGGTCAGCAGCACCCGGGGAGCGCAGTCCTCGAGGGTCCCGAGGGTCCGCCGCAGCGGCTCGTTCACGTCGAAGGCCGCGTGGGCGGCACCCGCGAACACCGAGCCGAGCACGGCCACCACGAACTCCACGGACCGCTCGTGGTACACCGCGACCCGGTCCCCGGGACGGACGCCCCGCGCACGCAGCGCGTCGGCGGCCCGCAGGACCCGGTCCCTCAGCTCGCCCGCGGTGAGCACGGTGTCTTCGAAGATCAGCGCGGGGAGCTCGGGGCGGCTGTTCCACCGTTCGAGCAGGAGGACGTCGATCCGGTGTCCGGGATCGGCTGCGGCGGTCGTCATGGAGTGAACCTCACGTCGGGCGGAGCGGTGAGCACGAGAAGGGGGCTGCCGGTGCGGGCCGGCCCCTAGCGGCGGACGGCGGCGAAGTGGTCGAGGCTGCCCGCGAGGGCGTCCACCAGGACCTCGGGATCCTCCGCCAGCAGCATGTGCCCGCCCGGGACCAGGACGCTGCGGACGTCCTGGCTGAACAGGGACCAGTCGGCGGTCCGCTCGTCGGGGCACAGCGCGTCCCCGTCGCCGAACACGGTCAGCAGCGGGCACGCGAGGAGCGGGTCCGGTCCGGACACGTAGCCCTCGACGGCCCGCATGTCCGCCACGACGGCCGGCAGCACCAGCGCGAGCACCTCCGCGTCGCCGCGGAGCGCGGCGGGGACCCCGCCGAACTCCTCGAGGACCTCCAGGACGCGGGCGGGCTCGTCCGTGTCCCGCAGGGAGGGCCGGCCGGGATCCGGCTCCTGCGTCACCGCCCACTGCGAGACGGCCACCAGGCCCGCGACCGGACCGGGGACACGCTCCCCGTCCTCGCGCTGCACGGTCCGTACGGCCTCCAGCCCGATGACGGCCCCCGAGCACACTCCTACGACGATCAGCGGGGCCGTGCCGGGCAGCGAGCGGAGGGTGGCCACGATGTCGTCGACCAGCCCGGGCAGTCCGGGCACCTCCTCCCGGAGCCGCGACTCGCGGCCCGGCATGCGGGCCGTGGCGACGAGCCAGTCGGCCGGCGCGTGGCGCGCGAAGGCCAGACCGCTCGCGGCGCCGCCGCCGGCGTGCGGAACGATCAGGACGCGCAGTGCGGCCTCCTGCGGGGCGGCGCCCCTGATGACGACGTTTCTCGCGGACACGCTCTGTCTCTCCTGGAAGGGGTGTGGACCCTGCGCGCGGGACGCGGAACGCGCCGCGCCCCCGCGCCGGGGTGGTGCCGGCCCGTGGATCAGCCCGTCATGACGAACTCGGTGAGGGCCCGGGTCAGATGGCCGGGGTCCCGGGCCCCGGCCAGCTCGCGCGCCGAGTGCATCGACAGGCCGGCCACGCCCACGTCGACGGTGGTCACGCCCAGCCGGGCCGCGGTGATCGGCCCGATCGACGTGCCGCAGCCCATCGCGTTGTGGGACACGAACCGCTGCCACGGCACGCCGGCGCGCTCGCACGCGGCCGCGAAGGCGGCGATGCCGGTGCCGTCGGTGGCGTAGCGCTGGTTGACGTTGACCTTGATCACGGGACCGCCGTTGGGCAGCGGGTGGGTGTCCGGGTCGTGCCGCTCACTGAAGTTGGGGTGGACCGCGTGCGACATGTCGGACGAGACGCAGAACGAGCCGGCCATGGCCCGCGAGAAGTCCTGGCTCCCGCCCCCGCGGGCATCGACGGAGCGGCTCAGCACCCGCTCCAGCAGCGGGCTCATGGCGCCGGTCTCGGAGCCGCTGCCGCACTCCTCGTGGTCGAAGGCCGCGAGCACGGGGATGCGCGGGGGGCCGTCCGGCCCGGGGTTCGCGGACCGGGCCCCGGCGGCGGCCGCCGTGAGGACGCCGACGCCCGCGTGCACGGACAGCAGGTTGTCCAGGCGCGAGGACACCAGGAACTCCCGCTCCGCGCCCAGGAACCCGGGGGGCTGTACGTCGTGCAGCATCAGGTCCCAGCCGAGGATCTGCTCGGCGTCAAGCTCGGCCGCGCCGGCGACCCGGCGCAGCAGGGCGCCCCGCTCGGTGGCGCCCAGGGACCAGATCGGCTTTGTGTGGCGCTGCCGGTCGAGGGCGAGCCCGTCGTTGACCGTGCGGTCCAGGTGGATGGCCAGCTGCGGTACCCGGAAGAGCGGTTCGTCGATCCTGACGAGGGCGGAGGTGCCGTCGCGCAGGGTGACCCGTCCGGAGATGCCCAGGTCCCGGTCGAGCCAGGTGTTGAGCGGGACCCCTCCGTAGATCTCCACGGCGATCTGGCGCCAGCCCGCGGATCCGGTGTCGGGCGTCGGCTTGACCCGGAGGTTCGGGGAGTCCGTGTGGGCGCCGATGATGCGGAACGGCGCGTGGGCCGGGGCGCCCTCGGGGACGTACCAGGCGACGAGGGCGCCGGCGCGGGCGATGAAGCTGCCGCCGCTGCGGCCGCTCCACTCGTCGCGCTCTCCGAGCTCCGTGAATCCGGCCTTCTCCAGGCGGCGGGCCGACTCGGCGACCGCGTGGTACGGCGAGGTTCCCTCCCGCAGGAAGGCGAGCAGGTCCTCGGCGTGGCCGCGATCGCCGTCGTCGCCCTGGAGGGCGCCGGCGGGCGCGGGGCCGCGGTCGCGGCCGGTGCCGGTGCCGGTGCCGGTGCCGTGGATGGTGTCGGTGTCGGTGTCGTGACTGGTGTCGGTGGCCGCTGTCATTCGGCTTCCGCCTCTCGGGGCGTCGGGTGGGCGCCGTCGGCGGCGAGCAGCGCCGCCATCGGACGGTCGGGGTCGGCGCTCAGATCGGCGAGCAGCGCGGCGTAGGAGGACAGGAGGCCCTCGGCGGTCTCCCGCTCCCACAGGTCGGCCGAGTACTCCAGGAAGGTGCTGTAGCCCAGGTCCGGGTCCCGCCGCGGCGAGAGGCCGAAGGCCAGCTCCGCCCGGCTCACGGGCGGTGCCAGGTCCTCGACGTCCACCCGGAGGCCGGGGATCTCGATGTCGGTGTCGGGGTAGTTCTGGAACGCCAGGACGTACGGGACCCGGTCGGGGACCTCGGTGGCCCCCGCTTCGCGCATCGCCCGCATGATGCGCGCGGTCGGCAGGACGTTGGCCATGACGGCCAGGGCCTCCGCACCCGTCCGGCCGACCAGTTCGGCGAAGGTCTCGTCCGGATCGATGCGCACCCGGACCATGACGGCCGTGGTGGTCAGCGCCACGAGCGATTCGAACTCGGCTCCCTCGCGGTTCGCGTACGGGACGCTCATCAGGACGTCCCGCTCCCCCGACAGCCGCGCCAGGTGTACGCCGAGCGCCGCCGCGCAGACCGCGAACGGGGTCACCCGGCGGGCGGCCGCGAGCGCTTCGACTGCCGTGCGCGCGGCCGCGGGGAGCTGCCCGCGCACGGTGTCGCCGTCGCCGCTGAGCTTCTCGGGCCGGGGGAGGTCCGTGGGGACGTCGACCCGGACCGGCGCGCCGTGCAGGTACGCGGCGCAGTGCGCGGCCCGCCGGGCCTCGACGGCGGCGCTCTTCTCCCTCCGCTGGTGGCGGGCGTAGTCCGTCGGCTGGGAGGCGGGCGCGTCCAGCGCGGGCGCCCGGCCCGCCGCGGCCGCCGCGTACAGCTCGGCGAGTTCGGAGACGAGCAACGAGTGGGACCAGCCGTCGGCGCAGATGTGGTGCAGCGTGAACATCAGCAGCCACTCGTCCTCGGCGACCCGCAGCAGCCTGAGCGGGGCGAGCGTGGTGCGGGTGATGTCGATGGGGGTCTCGGCCTGCCGAAGGCACACCTCGTCGGCCCGGGCGGTGCGCCGGGCGGGCCCGAGGCGGGTGAGGTCGTCGGTCCGGAGCGGCGCCGGTCCGGCCGCGAGCACCTCCTGCCACCAGTCCCCCTTCTCGTCCTGGACGAAGCGCAGGCGCAGGGCGCTGTGGCGGGCGACCAGTGCGGTGAGCGCCGTGCGCAGGGCGTCGGGGTCCAGGGCGCCCCGGAACCGGATCCTGGTCGGCACGTTCCAGATCTGCGGCTGGGGAAAGGAGTAGTGCCCGGCGATCATCCGGTCCTGCTGGTCGCTGACCCTGGCCCGGTCGACGACGGCTCCGTCCGCTCCGTCGCCGGGAGCGGCGGGAACGGCGGGGGCGGCGGGAACGGGAGCGGGAGCGGCGGGAACGGGAGCGGGAGCGGGGCCGACTGACTCGGCCGGCTCGGTGCGACCGGGTGCCCCGGGCGGTGCGGGCCGCTCCTGCGCCGCGCCGGAGGCCAGTTGGCGGGCCATCGCGTCCAGGCGGGGGTCCGCGAAGAAGTCGGCCAGGGAGAAGTCGACGTCCAGCGCCTCCCGGACGCGGTTGACGAGGCGGATCGCCGTGATCGAGTTCCCGCCGAGATCGAAGAAGTCGGCGTCGTCGGCCACCTCTTCCGCCGTGAGGACGGCCTTCCACAGGCCGCGCAGCTCCTCCGTGACGACCGGCTCGGCGCCCCGCCCGGCGTCCCCTCCCCCGGCCCGCGACGCCGCACGCGCCGGAGCCACCCGTGCGGTGTCCCGGACCAGTTCGGCCGCTCCGTCCGTCATGGCCGTGAGGACGCGGTCGAGGTCGTCCAGGTAGCCCGCGGCCGTCCCGGCGTCGAAGAGGTCCGCGTCGTAGCGGATGCGCAGGCGCAGGCCCGAGCGGGTGCGGACGGCCATCAGGGCCATCTCGAGCGGCGCCGACTCCGTCCCGCCGTCGACCTCCCGCGCGCGCAGTCCGGGCAGGTTCACCCGGGTCAGCGGGGCCGTGTCCAGATCGGCCGACACGGTGATCAGCGGCCGCGGGTTGCCCCGGTCCGGGTTGACGGCCGCCAGCAGCGCGTCGAGGTCGACGTACTGGTGGGCGTCCGCGTCGAACAGGGCGTCGCGCGTGGCCCGCACGGCGTCCGTCAGAGCCGTCGTGTCCGTCAGCGCGGCGCGCAGCGGCAGTACGCAGGCGTGGAAACCGACCGTGCCGGCGGTCTGCGGCGTGCGCCGGCCGAAGGTGGAGCCGACGACGAACTCGTCCTGCCCGGACCGTTCGCGCAGGACGAGCTGCCAGGCCGTCAGCAGCGTGGAGAAGAGGGTGACGCCGCGCCGTCCGCTCCATTCCTGGAGCCCGGTGGTGCGGCCGCCGTCCAGCCGGATCTCCGCGGCCGCCCCGCTCCCGGCCACCCGGCGGCCGCGCGGCCGGTCGGTGGGCAGGGCGGGCACGGGCGGCAACGGGGCGAGGTGGTCCCGCCACCACCGCAGGTCGGCCGGGTCCCCGTCGGGTTCCGCGGCGCCGAGCGTGGTGCCGGCGGGCCCGTCGAACCGTGCGGCGCGGCCCTCGACGGCCGCGGAGTAGAACTCCTCGAGGTCGGCTGCGAGCAGGGTGGCGGAGTGCCCGTCGGTGACGATGTGGTGCATGCCGAACACCAGGACGTGCTCCTCGTCGCCGAGGGTCAGCAGGCGCGGGGTGAACAGCGGTCCCTCGGCCAGGTCGTACGGCCGGGTGCTCTCCTCCCGGATGACGGCGGCGACGGCCGCGTCGGCGTCCTCCCCGGTCCGGCCGCGCAGGTCGGTCGGCCGCAGCGCGATGTCCGGCGAGGCCCGGACGACCTGTTGGACCGTCTCCTCCCCGGTGCCCGCCCGGAACACGGTGCGCAGCGCAGCGTGCCGCTCCACGAGGCCCGCGACGGCGGCGCCGAGGGCGCCCTCGTCCAGCACGCCGTGCAGCCGGACCGCCTGGACCTCGTTGTACGCGGCGCGGTCGCCGATCAGCTGGGCGGCGAGCCAGAGCCGGCGTTGGGCGTCGGTCGCGGGCGCGGACGAGTCGGCGGCCGGCCGGGCGTCCTCGTGGTGCCGTGCGCGCAGCGCGTCGAGGTGTTCGAGCCCGGCGCGCATCAGGTCGGCCGGCATCCCGAAGTCGACCAGCGCGGCGATCTCGTCCACGCCCGCGGCGCGCAGGGCCTCCACGATCGGGGTGCAGGTCTCGGGCGTGCCGATCAGGGCGCGTTCGTCGCAGTAGCGGTCGTACGCGCGGCGGAAGAGGTAGTCCAGGTCCTCGTCGCTCGCCGCGGCCACGTCCTGCGGGCCGCCGCCGGCGGCGCCGGCCGCGGAGCGCATCTGGAGCGAGGACCGCAGGTAGCGGATCATCGGCTCCAGCGCCTGCGCGCGGGCGCTCGCGTGATCGTCTCCGAGGTAGGTGTGCAGGAGTACGGTCACCCGGCCCGCGTCGGGATCGAGGCCGTGCCGCTCGCGCACCTCGCGGTAGTGGGCGATGTTCTCGGCGAGCTCCGCGACCGTCTGGTTCATCAGGTTGGTGACGATGCCCAGACCGCGCTCCGCGGCCCGTTCGTAGGAGTCCCGGCGCCCCGAGGTGGCCAGGAACATGGGGGGCTCGTCCTGTACGGGGCGGGGGTGGATCCGGATCCCGGTCTCCCGGCCGTCGCCGCCCGTGCGGCGCAGGGGGCCGCCCCGCCACAGCGTCCGTACGTCGTCGAGGTGGGCGAAGCCGATCTCCTCGCGGCGCGCGAACCGGTCCGGGTGGAGGGCGAAGTCCTGGGCGTGCCAGCCGGTGGCGCAGCCGATGCCGACCCTTCCGCCGGACAGGTTGTCGACGACCGACCACTCCTCGGCGACCCGGACCGGGTCGTGCAGCGGCAGGACCACGGAGCCGGCGTTGAGCCGGATCCGGCTGGTCTCCCGGGCCAGCGCGGACGCCAGTACGGACGGGTTGGGGAAGAGCCCGCCGAAGGAGTGGAAGTGGCGCTCCGGCACCCACAGCGAGCTGAAGCCGCGCTCGTCGGCGAAGCGGGCCGTCCGCACGATCTGCTCGTACGCGCCGGTGGGGCCCGCCCCTTCGGCGTCCGGGTGGTCGCCGAAGAAGTACAGGCCGAAGTCGGGGGCCGGCCGGGGCCGCGCGGGCTGCGGCCGCGGCTGCGGCCGCGGCCGGGAACGCGGGCGGGTGACGGGGAAGAAGCCGCCCTCGCGCAGGGCGCGCAGCGAGTCCTTCACCGCGTCGGACACCCGCTCGACGTCGCCGTCGGTGTGCGCGGTCGACAGGTAGAAGCTGCGCCACTCCCACACGTAGATCCCGCGCAGCAGCAGGTGCTGGTAGAGCAGCTCCATGTCGGCGCGGTGGGTGAAGCGGAACATGGATCCGAAGTGCGCGAGTTCCAGGGGGAATTCCTCGTCGCGGAAGAACGCGTTCAGGTCGTCGGCGAAGGCGCCGGTCCGCGCGTTCAGCCGCTCCTGGAGGCCGGGGCCCTCGGCGGTGAGGTGGGTGAGGACCGCCTTGGCCGCCGCCATGGAGAGCGGGTGCTGCATGTACGTGCCGCCGAAGAACGTGGTCTCGGCCTCGGGGCGGCTGTCGTCGCCGTACCGCCAGAAGCCGCCGTCCACCCCGTCCATGATGTCCGCGCGGCCCGCGACGGCGCCGATGGGGAAGCCGCTGCCGAGCGCCTTGCCGTAGGTGGCGAGGTCGGGGACGACGCCGTAGTGGTGCTGCGCGCCGCGCGGGTGCGGACGCAGGCCGGTGAGCATCTCGTCGAAGAGCAGCACGATGCCGCGGCGCCGGGTCAGTGCGCGCAGGGTGCGCAGGAACTCGGCCGGGCGCAGGCCGGGGTTGCGGCACTGGACCGGTTCGACGATGACGGCGGCGATGGTGTCGCCGAGCGCGTCGATGGTCTCCAGGGCCTCCTGGCTGCCGTACTCCAGCACGAGGAGCTCTGCGACGGCGCTGTCCGGGATACCGCGGGTGACGGGCACGGCGCGGCCGGAGTCCGGGCCGGGGCGGCCCAGTACGGAGTCGATGTGGCCGTGGTAGGAGCCGCGGAACATGACGACGCGGTCGCGCCCGGTGGCGGCCCGGGCGAGGCGCAGGGCGGCCGAGTTGGCCTCCGTACCGGAGTTGGCGAACGCGACGCGCTCCAGGCCGGTGAGGTCGGCGAGCAGCTGGGCCGTCTCGCCGGCCTCGACGGGCCGGGGTCCGAAGCGCAGACCGGAGTCGAGGTGCTCCCGTACGGCGCGGGTGACGAACTCGGGCTCGTGGCCGAAGAGGAGGGCCCCGAAGCCCATCGTGATGTCGGTGTAGTCGTTGCCGTCGACGTCCGTGATCCGCGCGCCGTGCGCCGAGCGGGCCGCGAGCGGGTACAGCGTCTCCTTGGTGGAGCGGCGGAACCCGACGACGGCCCGGCTGTCGGCGAGGACGGCGCGCCGGCTCTGCGCCAGCTCCTTCGAGGTCGGCGTGCGCTCGGTCAGGCGGCGGGCGAGGCCGGCGGCGTGGGCGCGCTGGGCGGCGTCGGCGCCGTCGCCGGCCATGCCGGAGCCCGGGAGGAGCGTGACGCGCGGACCGTGCGGCTCGGGTGCCTGACCGGCGGCCGGGGACGGCCGCGGGGCGGGGGCGGGAGCGGGGGCGGGGGCCGGAGCGGGCCGGGCGGCGGGGGCCGCGAGGCGCTCCTTGGCCGCCGCGAGCTGCGCCGTGAGGTGCCGGGAGAGTTCCGCGGCCCGGTCCGCCGCGCTCGTGGTCATCGGGCGCGCTCGGCGCCGAGCAGGGCGACCGCCTCGGAGAGCTGGACCAGCATGGCGGCCTGCGTCTGGGCCAGTACGTCGATCTGGCGGCGGAGCTCGGCCAGCTCGGACCGGTACGCGGCCACGGACGCGGACTCCGCCGTGAGCGCGGGCACGGGCACGGCTGCCGCTGCCGGTGCCGGAGCCGGTGCCGGAGCGGAGACGGCCACGGGCACCGCGGGAGCCGGCGCTGGCGCGGGCGCGGGCTCCGTGGCCCCCGGCACCGCGACGGACCGCGCCGCGGTCACGAAGGGCGCGGCGGCGGTGAGCGGGGCGGGGCGCGGGGCGGACGCGGGGGCCGCGGGAGCCGCCGCGCCCCTGCGCGAGGCGATCAGGCGGGCGGTCAGCTCCGGCGTCCCCGCGTCCTCCAGTACGTCGCGGACCGCGATCCGTACCCCGAACTCGCCCTCCAGCTGCCTCAGCAGGCCGATGAGCTGCAGCGAGTCCGCGCCGAGGCCGATGAAGGTCTGCCCGGCACCGACCTCGTCGACCGCGTAGCCGAGGTGACGCGCGGTGAGTTCGCGTACCCGCTCGAGTACGTCCTGTTCGGTCATGCCGTCCTCCATGGAGCCTTCGTTCTCGTGTGCGGGGTCCGCGGTGCTGCCGGAGCGGGCCGCGGGACCGGGATGCGGTGGGGGGCCGGTCCAGTACGACCGGTGCTGGAACGGGTAGGTGGGCAGAGGGATCCGCCGTCCCGCACAGCCGTCCAGGAGCGCCGTCCAGTCGATCCCGGCTCCGGCGCAGTGCAGCCCGGCCACGGCGGCCCACAGGCCGTCCGGGCCGCTGCCCTGCTGCTGGGTCGGGAGGCAGGGGGTGCCGGGCACGGCCCGGTGGGCCAGGGCGGACAGGGGCGCGCCGTGTCCGAGTTCGACCAGGACGGGCCGGGCTGCCAGCGTGCGCAGGACGGCGTGGAAGTCGGCCGTCCGCCGGGCCTGGCGCACGAGGTAGCCGGCGTCGGGCAGCCATCCGGGCGGATGCGCCGTACCGTCGAGCCCGCTGACGAACTCGGTCCGGACCGGCCTGAGTTCGGTCTTCTCGGCGGCGGCGCGCCATGCGTCCAGCATCGGGTCGAGCAGGGCGGTGTGGAAGGCGCGGTCCACGGGTAGCGGCTCGCTCGCCTCCCCGCGCACGGCGAGCCAGGCGCGGGCGGCCTCCACCGCCTGCGGACGGCCGGCGACCACGTGCTGGGCGGGCCCGTTGGACACGGCCAGTTCGAGCCGCCCGTACGCCGGTTCCCCGCCCTCGGGCCGGCCGAGGGTGTCGAGGAGTTCGCGCACGCGCTCCAGGGGACTGAAGACGGCCAGCATCGCGCCGGGCTCGGTGTCCTGCATGAGCCGGCCCCTGACGCACAGCAGCCGCATGCCGTCCTCGGCGGACAGGGCGCCCGCGGCGTACAGGGCCGCGTACTCCCCGACGCTGTGCCCGGCGACGGCGGAGGGCTCCACGCCCAGCTGCCTCCAGAGCCGGACCTGGGCGACCTGGAGCGCGAAGATGGCCGGCTGGGCGAAGGCGGTGTCCCACTGCCGGGGGCCCGCACCGTCGACCAGCCGCTCGAGGAAGGTGTCCTCGCCGGTCTCCTCCCGGTGCACGCGGGCGCACTCCCGCAAGGTCTCGGCCACCACGGGGAAACGGCCGGCGAGCGCGGCGGCCATCCCCGGGCGGCCGCTGCCCTGACCGCTGAAGACGAAGGCGGGCACGACCACCCGGTCCGCCTCCACCGTTCCGGTGCGGTAGGCGGCGTTCCCCGTGCTCGCGCCGGCGCGGGAACCGGTACGGGCGGAGTCCGTCAGGAACGCGTCGAGCGCCCCGGCCACGTCCCCGCGGGGCGCGGTGACGACGAGCCGGTGGCGCAGATGGCGGCGGCCGAGCCCCAGGGTCGTCAGCACGTCGGCCGGGTCGAGGTCCGGGCGGCGGCGCAGGGTGTCCCGCAGTGCGCGGGCGCTGTCCTCCAGGGCCCGGGGGCTCTGCGCCGACAGCGGCAGCAGGCCGGGCACCGGGGCGCCCGGGGTCCTGGCCGGGGCGGGCGGGGCCTCCTCCAGGATGACGTGTGCGTTGGTGCCGCCCATGCCGATGGAGTGCACGCCGGCGCGGCGCGGGCCGTCCGCCGCCCAGGGCGAGGCGCGGCGCGGCAGCACGAAGGGGCTGTCCTCGACGCCGAGCAGCGGATGGGGCCGGGTGAGGTTCACCAGCGGGGGCACGGTCGCGTGCCGCAGGACGAGGACGGCCTTGATGAGCCCGGCGAGGCCCGCGGCGCTGTCCAGGTGCCCGATGGCGGGTTTGGTGGAGCCGAGGGCGCAGAAGCCGGTGCGGCCGGTGTGCCGGCGGAACGCCTCGGTGAGCGCGGAGAACTCGATGGGATCGCCCTTGTAGGTGCCGGTCCCGTGCGCCTCCAGGTATCCGATGGTGTCGGCCCCGACCCCCGCGCGGTCCAGGGCGCCGAGCACCGCGTCCCGCTGGCCCGCGACGCCGGGCGCCGCGAAACCGGCCTTGCCCGCGCCGTCGTTGGTCACGGCGGAGCCCAGCAGGACGGCGTGCACGGTGTCCCCGTCGGCCAGTGCCTTCGCCAGCGGCTTGAGCAGGACGGCCGCCACCCCGTTGCCGCCGACCGTGCCGTCCGCCGCCGCGTCGAAGGCCCGTACGGCGCCGGTCGGGGAGATCGTCGATCCCCGGACGTGCCGGTGCCCGGTGACCTGCGGCAGGTGCAGGGCGGCGGAGCCCACCACCATCAGGTCCGCGTCGCCCGCGAGCAGCGCCTGGGCGGCCAGGTGGACGGAGACCAGCCCGCTGGAGCAGGCGGTCGCGACGTTCACCGCCGGGCCTTCGAGGCCGAGCCGGTAGGCCGCCCGGTTGGCGGTGAAGTCGGCGTAGTTGCCGACCTGGATCTGCTTGACCTCGGCCCAGTCCGCGCCGCTTCCCGGCGCGCCGATCTGGGCGGCCAGGTAGCTGTGCAGCGAGTACAGGCGGTAGCCGGTGCTCGCGTACACGCCGACCCTGTCCGCGGTACCCGCGTACCCGCCGTCCTCGAGGACGTGGTGGCAGCACTCCAGGAAGAGCCGCTGCTGGGGGTCGGTCAGGGTGGCCTCGCGGCCGCTCATCCCGAAGAAGGCGGCGTCGAAGCCGTCGATGCCGTGCAGGAGCGCGCTGGATCCCGTGAAACCGGGCTCCCGGTAGAGCTCCTCGGGCAGGCCCGCCGCCTCGAACTCGGCGTCCGTGAAGGGCCGTACGTGCGAGGTGCCGCTGACGATGTCGCGCCAGTACTGCTCGGGCGTGTCAGCGCCCGGAAACCTCAGCGCCATCCCGATGACTGCCACGCGCCGGTCCTGCATTGCCGTTCCCCTCCCCTTCGCTCCCCGCGGCCCTGCGCGACGCACCGCGCTGCCACAGCACCTGGGCCACGAAGACCAGGGCGACGGCGATGGCGGCGCCGTGCGCGACGGCGACCACCGACAGGGGCGTGAAAGAATCGAGCGCCGTGGCGACCACGATCATGCCGATGCCGAAGCCGAGGTTCTCCACGGTGGCCGAGAGGCCGAAGGCGTGGGTGCGCAGCCCGCTCGGCAACGTCTGCAGGTGGGAGGTGTACGCGACCTCGGTGAGCCCGTCCGCCGCCCCCGCGAGCACGGCGACCACGATGGTCGCGGCCCAGGGGAACCCGGCGAAGGCCAGGACGAAGGTGGCCGACATCGCGATGGTGCCGAGCCCGAAGCCGAGGGCGCCGACCGAGCGTTGCGTGCGCCGCGTGTAGCGGCGCAGCACCTGCTGGACGAGGACGTTGCCGACGGCCCACACGCACCAGAAGACGCTGACGAAGACGGCCGGGTCGTCGGTGTCCAGCCGGGTGGAGTACACGGGCAGCGCCGCGTTGTGCGAGGAGGAGCCCAGTGCGTCGACTCCGCGCAGCGCCACCATGAGCAGCAGGGCGGGGGCCGTGGCCAGTGCGGCGAGCGCGGCGGAGGAGCGGACCTTGCCCTTCGCGTTCCCCGTCCCGCCGGCCCGGCCGGCCCCCTTTCCGCCGCTCCCCGCGTCCTGCGCGCCGCCCTCGCCGTCCTCGCCGTCCTCGTCCTCGCCGTCCTCGCCGTCCGGCCGGCCCCGGCCGGTGGGGAGCAGGGCGACGGCGAGGGCGCAGACCAGGAAGGTGACCATGTCCGCGAGGAAGGCCGCGGTGTAGCCCAGCAGGGAGACCACCAGGCCCGAGGAGGCGAAGCCCGCCACCATGGCGAGCGAACGCCAGCTGACCATCAGCGAGTTCGCCCACGTGGTGCGGCCCTCGCCGACCATGTGCGGGACCGAGCTGCGGAACGCGACCATGAACAGGGTTCCGGCGCCGCCGACCGCGGCCGAGACGGTGAACAGCGCGGCCGTGCGGTACCCGTCCGGGGCCGCCACCAGGAGCACCATCGCCGCTGCCTGGAACAGGTTGGCCCAGAGCATGGCGCTCTTCGCGGACCAGCGGGCGAGCAGGGGGCCGCACACCAGGCCGGTCAGGAACCCGGCGGCGAAGCGGACGATGAGGAACACGCCGACGGCCAGGGCCCGGTCGGTCACCGCGTACACGTACAGGTTCAGCGCGATCAGGTTGAGGAAGGTGCCGTACGAGGAGATCGCGTAGCCGCCGACCAGGAGCCGGTAGCGACGCTCCTTCAGTGCCGTGCCGGACGTCGTGCCGGACGTCACGAACGGACCCGCACCGAGAGGGCGTCGGCTCGAACCGAGTCGGACATGAGTGACTTCCCCTTCGAACACGCGCACGGAGTACCGGGCCAACATAGGCAGCCGGCCGCGCCGGACGCATGCGCACGGGGGGATGCACAAATGTAATGTGCACAGTTGTGAAGCGAGGTCATGTCGGCACAGCCGGAGACGATTGCGGCGAATCACCCGCGGACCCCCGCCCCTGCGGGACGGGTCTGGCCGTCTACCGCACCGCGCTGCGCGAGGGCCGCGTACCCCGCGAGGACGTGCCGGCCTGTCTGTGGCGGCTCCACCTCGTCGTGGAGGAGGCCGGGGACCCCGCGCACGCCGTCCCCCTCACGCCCGCCGCCGCGACGTTCGCGACGATGGCGCCGTTGGAGGACCTGCTCGCGGAGCAGGTCAGGGCCATGGACTCCGCCAGGGCCACGCTGTCCGCTTTCGAGGCCGTGTACGCGCGGGAACAGCACGCGGCGCGGCCCTCGTTGGTGCGGCTCGTCGGCAAGAACGTCGTCGACTCGGCGCTGGAGGCGGCCGTGGGCGGCTGCCGACAGGAACTGCGCACGGTGCAACCCGGCGGCGGGCGGCCGGAATCGGCGCTGGCGGCGGCCCTGGACCGGGACCTGCGGGCGCTCCGGCGGGGAGTGCGCCAGCGCACCGTCTACCAGCACACCGTCCACACCCACCGGCCGACCATGGGGTACATCGAGCGGATCGCCGCGGCGGGCGGCGAGGTGCGCAGTCAGGCGGAGGTCCTCGAGCGCGTCATCATCTGCGACCAGGAACACGCCTTCGTGCCGCTGTCCGACGAGCCGGGCGGGGGCGCCCTGCACATCAGCGAGCCTTCGCTGGTGCGGTTCCTGACCCGCTACTTCGAGCAGGTCTGGGAACGCTCCACGCCGGTCCCCCACGGGGGGCCGGCGCCGCGCAGCCCGATCGTCACCACCGACCTCCAGCAGACCATCCTGCGCGCGGTGGTCGGCGGCGAGACGGACAGCACGATCGCCCGGCGCCTGGGCATGAGCCGGCGCAGCGTGGCCGAGCACATCCGCAAGGTCTCCGTGGAACTGGGCAGCGGCAGCCGGGCCCAACTGGGCTACCTGCTGGCCGGTTCCGGGCTCCTGGAACCGTCGGGCTGAGATCCGTGCCCGGTTCCCCCGGCGGCGCGGCGCCCCCGCTCACCCCGGCAGCGGCTCCCCGAGGCCGTCCAGCCACGCCTGCCAGGCGGCGGCCCGCACCGGTTCGCCGGCCGGGAGGGAGCCGCCCGTCCAGGCCGTGACGGGGCGCAGTCCGTGCAGGGCGTTGACCACCCAGACCTCCCGTCCGGCCAGGGCGGACAGCCGGCGCCGGCAGGGACGTACCTCCACGCCCGTCCGCGCGGCGTGCTCCAGCAGCAGCGAGGCGGTGACCCCGGGCAGGACGGGCAGCTCGGCGGCCGGGTGGCACAGCGCGTCGCCCTCCCACCACAGGAGCGAGGAGTTGGCGGCTTCGAGCACCACCCCGTCGGCGGTGACGAGGAGCGCCTCGTCCGCGCCCGCGGCCGCCGCCCTTCCCCGTACGGCGGCCAGCGCGTCCAGGTCCGGCCCCTTGTGCCGGGGTGCCCGGCGGGGATCGCAGACGGCCAGGCCCCAGACCCGGGCGGACGTGCCGCGTGCGGGGGCGGGGCGCAGCCGGCAGAGCAGCCGGTGGCCCCCGGGCAGGACCGTGTCCGGGTGCGCGTCCGCGGGCGCCCGCTCGAGCTCGACGCGCGGGAACCACGGGCCGGGATCGCGGGGCAGCAGGGCCGTCATGGCGGTCCAGAAGGATTCCAGGAGCTCCTCGGGGACGCCCTCGGTCCCGGCGCAGGTGGCGGTGAAGCGACGCCGGTGCCGGTCCAGGGCGCGGACCCGGTCGTCGGCGACCAGCCAGGAGTCCGCGGCGAGGAGCTCGCCGCGGGCCCGCGTGGCGCGGACCTCGCGCAGGGACCCGGACGGGGTGAGGGCGAAGAGCCGTTCGCCGCGGGGCGCCGCCCCCGGCCCGGGCGCCCCGCCCCGCTCGGTCGGGCCGGTCGGGCCCGTCGGTCCCGTCGCCTCGGTCGCCCCGCCCTGCCGGATCCGCACGCTCATCGGTCCACCGTAGCCCCGGCGGCCGCCTCCGGGGCTTGGCCGGGGTCGCTTCCGGGGAAGCCCGTGCCGAGCAGGCGGAGCAGCGGGGTGGTCTTGGTGATCGTCTCCTCGTATTCGTCGTCCGGGTCGGAGAGGGCGACGATGGCTCCCCCGACCCCGTAACGGATGCCCTGCGGGGTCACGACGGCGGTGCGGATGACGATGCTGAGGTCGGCGCCGCCGCACAGGGAGAAGTAGCCGATCGCTCCGGAGTAGACGCCGCGCGGCCCTTCCTCCAGGTCGTCGATGATCTGCATGGTGCGGATCTTGGGGGCGCCGGTCATGGAGCCTCCCGGGAACGCCGTACGGACGCACTCCACCGCGCTCACGCCGGGGCGCAACCGGGCCCGTACGGTGCTGACGAGCTGGTGGACCGTGGCGAAGGTCTCCACGTCGAACAGCTTGGGCACGTGGACCGAGCCGACCTCCGCGCACCGGCCGAGGTCGTTGCGGACCAGGTCGACGATCATGAGGTTCTCCGAGCGGTCCTTCTCGTTGCTCCGCAGGTCGGCCCGCAGGGCCTCGTCCTCCTGCGGGGTGGCGCCGCGCGGCCGGGTGCCCTTGATCGGCTTGGACTCGGCCAGCCCGTCGGCCGTGACGCGCAGGAACCGCTCCGGCGAGGTGCTGAGGACGGCCAGGTCCTCGAAGAGGAGCAGCGAGGCGAACGGCGCCGGGCTGGTGCGGCGCAGGAAGCGGTACCCCTCCCAGGGGTCCACCTTCGCCTCGCTGCGCAGCTCGTTGGTGAGGCAGACCTCGTAGGTCTCGCCGGCCGCGATGTCCTCCTGGCTGCGCCGGATGCGCTCCAGATAGGCGTCCCGGTCGTGCCGCAGGCTCAGGTCGCCGGCGTCCACGGGCTGCGCGGGCACGTCGGCGTCCGCCGTCCTCCCGGCGAGGGCGCGCAGCCGACCGGCGGTGGTGCGCAGCCATGCGCGGGCGGACGCGTCGAGGGCGACCGCTTCGGGGCCCTGGGCTGCGGGATCCGCGGGAGCCAGGGCGAGGAGGTGCGTGGTGCCGGTCAGGTGGTCGAAGGCCAGGGCTCGGGCGGCGAACACCATCGTGGCGTCGGGCTCCTGCGCGCGGTGGACGACCGGGCCCGCGCCGCACTGCGCCTTGAGTTCGTACCCCAGGTAGCCGACCCAGCCGAGGGCGAAGTTGCAGGGGTTCTCGGAGCGTTCGGGCAGCTCCACCCGCAGGGACTTCAGGTCCTCGTCGATCCAGTCGAAGAAGGGGCGCCGGGCCACCTGCGCGCTGCGGACGCCGTCCCGCTCGGACACGACCGTGACCGTGCCCGCCGAGACGTCGGCCGTGGCCACGCGGGCCAGGTCGCCCGAGGCGTCCCCCATGATCGAGAACCGGCCCACGGCGCCGTCGCTGCGGCTGCTGTCGAGCCAGAAGGCGTGGTTCCCGCCGCGCAGCAGCTCGTCGAAGACGATCTCGGCGTCCCAGTCGGTCGCCAGCCGCTCGGTGAGGACGCGCAGGTGCCGGCCCGGGGCGGGGCGGGCGGGCGCGATGTCCGAAGCGGCCGGTACGACGGCACGCGTCGCGGGGTGGTCCTCCTGCCAACGGGCGGTGAGGTCGCGGAAGTTCCGCATCATCCGCAGCCCGTGCTCGCTGCTGATGGACTCCGGGTGGAACTGGACGCCCCACAGCGGGCGTTCACGGTGCCGCAGGCCCATGAGCAGGCCGCCCGGCGCCCACGCGGTGGCTTCGAGGACGTCCTCGGGCAGGTCGGCCACGGTGAGCGAGTGGTAGCGCACGACGTCGAAGGGCGAGGGTATGCCCGCGAAGAGGCCCGTCCCGGTGTGCTCCACGGGGGAGACCCGGCCGTGGCGGGGCTCGGGGGCCCGCAGGACGGAGGCGCCGCTCAGGTGGGCGATGCCCTGATGGCCGAGGCAGACGCCGAGGACCGGGCGGTCCGCCGCGCGGACGATCTCGCCGCAGATCCCGAAGTCCTCGGGGCGTTCGGGTGTTCCGGGACCGGGGGACAGGACGACGTTGTCGAATCCCTCGAGGTCGCCGATATTCCACCCGGGCTCGTCATTGCGGATGACGACGGGTTCCTGCCCGTTCGCCTCCGCCAGGAGGTGGAACAGATTGAAGGTGAAGGAGTCGTAATTATCCACCAGGAGCGTGCGCATACTCACCTCACGAGGTCATGGAGGGACGGATTCGATCAGGTTGTCGAATCCGACCAGGCCAGGGCGGCAAGGTATTGCGCGCACCGAGAACAGCCGGGGTTCGACCGAGAGATTCGGACGCTTGGATTTCAGGCGGACGAAGCGGTCCGGTCGGACCGCTCGATGGAGATGCCGCCGCAGGCCACCGGGCCGGCCGGCAGGTGCCGGCTCCAGCCGGCCCGGAAGGTCCGCCCACTTCTGGGCGGGCGAATACCGGGCCTCGCCCCGCGCCACGTTCCGGACATCTCCCGATTCCCCGTACGAGAAACCCGGGAGCAAATGCTCTCCCCGTTCAACACTGGGAGACCGTACAGGGAGTTCCCGCCCTGTCAAACACAATCCGGCCAGTCAGGCGCTCTCCGCGAGGGAACTCGGGAGTAGGAATTCGCAATTCCGCAATCCCTCTGTCGCGTATGGACAATGAAACTTGACAGCCCCCGAGCGGCCGTTTCTATTATGCGTTGCCGCTGAACCATTCGGGGTGAATCAGCAGGTCAACGGGGGGTGTGCGTTCGTGAGCAGGGATTCCGGAGGTCCTCGGCCCGAGACGGCCGGGCTGGAACACCACGCGGGAAACTGGGTCGACGGCCTGCTCCTGCATACCGGGGTCGAGGACACCGCTCCCGCCGTGCACATGGGCGAGCGGCTGGATCGCGCCACCCTCCGCCGCCGGGTCCACGCACGGCACGCGGAGCTCACGCGCAGCGGATTGCGCGACGGCGGCACGGTCGCCCTGCGACTGCCGCCCTCCCTGGCGCTGTTGACGGACCTGCTCGCCGCATGGCGGACCGGAGCCCAGGTGGTCCTGCTCGACCACCGGCTGACCGTCCACGAGACCGACCGGGCGCTGCGCCGGGTCACCCCGCAGTTCGTCATCCGTCCGGCCGGTCCGGTACGGAGCGGCGCCCTGCGCGGTTTCCACGCCGTCGACGCCGTCGTGGAGCCGTACGCCGAGGGCCGTCCGGCCGCCACCGGCCACGCGCTCGTCCAGCTCAGTTCCGGTTCGACCGGCCCCTCCAAGGTCATCGGACGCACGGCCGAGGACCTCGTCGCCGAGGTCCGGCGCTACACGCGGATCCCCGGCATGCCCCGGGAGGGGGCGCGCATGGTGGTGCTCAACTCGCTCGTGCACGCCATGGGGTTGATGGCGGGACTGCTGCACAGCCTGCACGCGGGCGTGGAGATCGTGCTCCCGGAGCGGATGACCGCCGACGGCATCCTCACCGCCGTGGCCGCGCGCACCGCGCCGACCGTCGTCACGGGCGTGCCGTTCCACGCCCAGCTGCTGGCCTCCGTCTCCGCTCCCCCTCCGCTGCCCCACCTCGTCGGGGCGATCAGCGCCGGCGAATCCGTCCGTCCGGGGGTCGCCGAGGCCTTCACGGCCCGGTACGCGGTGCCGCTGGGCGAGGTGTACGGGATGACGGAAACGGGGGTCGTCGCGGCCGACCTGTCCGGGGCCAACCGCCCGGCCACCGGCTGGCCGGCGCCCGGCATCGACGTGAAGACCGTGGACGGCGAACTCCTCGTACGCCGGCCGGCGAGCCCCTACCTCGGGGCCGCCGACCCGGACCGCTGGAGCGACGGCTGGCTACGCACCCGCGACGCCGGAGCGCTCGACCCCGAGACAGGCCTGCTCAGCATCCTGGGGCGACTGGACTCCCAGGTGTCGGTCGGCGGCCTCAAGGTCGACCTCACCGAAGTCGAGTGGACGCTGTCCGGACTTCCCGGCGTACGCGAGGCGGTGGTCGTCCACGACGGGGCCATCGAGGCCTACGCGGTCCTCGACGAGGACGTCACCGCGCGCACCGTGGAGAGCCTGCTCGCCGAGCGCGTGGCCGGCTTCAAACTGCCGCGCCGCATCCACGCGCTGCCGGCGCTGCCCCGGACCACGACCGGCAAGCCCGTACGGGACCCGGCCGCACTGCGTGCGGCCGCTCTGGAGCAGGTGTGATCGGCGGGGCGTCGCGCGGGAGCCGGGCCCTCCACCCGCGCGACGCGCCGCGTGCCTCAGCCGTCCACGCGGGTCACGGACACCGGGACTCCCTCGGTCCCCGGACCGCCCGCCACACACAGGACGTAGCCCTCCGGCGCCTCGGGGAAGGCACTGGTCAGGCCCGCACCCGGGAAGATCTCCCGCAGGGCCACGGGACGCCCGGCGGGCTCCGGCGGCAGACCCCCGGCGGGCAGCGGAACCGGCCCCAGCCGGCCGCCGCGGGCCAGCCCGGTGCCGCGCGCCTTGCCCAGCGCCTCCTTGTGCGTCCAGACCCACAGCAGGGCGCGGTCGCGCAGCGCGGCGTCGTGGCCCTCGATCCAGCGCGCGTCCTGCTCGCCGAACCAGCGGCGGGCGAGGGCCACCGCCGGCAACGCGCGGACCGGCTCCACGTCCACGCCCACGTCGCCGCCGGTGCAGACCGCGACCGCCGTCAGACCACGGGTGTGGCTCACGCTCACGTTCACGCGGACGGACCGTGAGACCACGTAGGGCCGCCCGCCCGGCTCCCGGGCCACGTCCAGCTCGTACGCCCCGACGCCCAGCACGGCGGCCGCGGCCCGGCGCAGCAGCGCCTTCGCGTGGCGCCGCTGGTCTCCGACCGGAACCGCGAGCCACACCTCGACCCGGGACGCCGCCACCGACACCGTCACCACCACCCCGTTCGTCCTCGCCGTCCGACGCCCCGCCCGCCTGCACACCCGCACCCGCACACCCGCACACCCGCACACCCGCACACCCGCACGAACACCGATACAAGGAGCCCCTTCATGAGCACCTCCGTGCGCGCATTCGTAGTGAACACCCTCGAGACGATGAACCTCGACACCGCCGGTCTCACCGACGACACCCCGATCGGCGACGACGGCCTGGAGCTGGAGTCGCTCACCACCGCCGAACTCGTCATGCAGGTCGAGGAGGAGTTCGGGGTCAAGTTCTCCGACGAGGACGTGGAGGCGCTGCAGACCATGACGTTCGGCGAGTTCATCGCCCAGGTCGAGCAGCGCAGGGCGCAGGCCCCGGTCGAGGCGGGCTCGGTATGAGCGGCCAGGCCCTGGCTCCCGGCCGCGAGGAGGTGATCGCCCTCCTCGCCCAGCACGACGGGTGCGCTCCCGACGCCGTGGGCGAGCGCATCGACTCCCTCCAGCTGGCATGGCTGGTGCACGTCGTCGAGGAGCGGTACGGCATCCGGCTCGACCTCGACGAGGACCTGGAGGCCATGGACACGGTCGACGGCGCCGTCGCGGTCCTGGGTAGCGCCCCGGCCACCGCGCCCGCGCCGGGCGGGAGCGCGTCGTGAGCGGGGCGGACCGGGACGTCGTCATCACGGGGCTCGGCGTCACCAGCGCCTTCGGGCGCGGCGCCGAGGCCCTGCGGCAGGGACTGGCCGCCTCCCGGGCGGCGTTCGCCCCGCTCGACCGCTTCGCGACGGACCGCTACCGCACGGGCATCGCGGCCGCGCTGCCGGGCGCGCCCGACCTCGACGAGGAACTGCGCCGCGTCGTGGACGAGGCCTGCGACCGGGCCGGGCTGCTGCCGGCGCAGCGGGCTCAGGCGCCGCTGCTGCTCGGCCGGCACGCCGACCCCGCCGTCGCCCGCCTGCCCCTGGCCGCCCAGGGCAAGAGCGCCGTCTCGGACACCACGGCCGCGCTGGCGCGGGCCTGCGGGCTGCGCGGGGCGGCGCGGACCTACACCAACGCGTGTGTCGCCGCCAGCACCGCGCTCTTCGAGGCGGCCGTACGGATCCGCACCGGCCGCGAGGACCGGATCGTGGTGTCCGCCGGCTACCTCGTCGACGAGGACAACTTCGCGCTGTTCTCGGCCGGCCGGGCGCTCTCCCCGGAGGGCGTCCTGCGTTCCTTCAGCGCCGGCCGGCGCGGGCTGCTGCTCGGCGACGGCGTCGGCGCGGTGGTCCTGGAGTCCGCGGCCGCCGCCGGTGCCCGCGGGGCCCGGCCCCTCGCCGTCCTGTCCGGCTGGGGCCTGGCCGGCGACGCCCATCACGTGTGCCGGCCGCACCCCGAGGGCCTGGGCATGGCGCGGGCCATCGGCTTCGCCCTGGACCGGGCCGGGCTGGCGCCCGAGGACATCGGCTACGTCAACGCCCACGGCACCGGCACGCCCGCCAACGACTCGGCGGAGAGCGCCGCCCTGCGCCGGGCCCTCGGCGACGCGGTCGACAGCACGCCCGTGAGCTCCACGAAGTCGCTGCACGGGCACTGTCTGGAGGCGTCCGGAATGCTCGAACTCGTCGTGAGCACGCTCGTCCTCCAGCACGGAGAACTGCCCGTCAACGCGGGCTACGCGGGCCCCGACGACGAGTGCCGCCTGGACCTCGTACTCGGTGAGCCCCGCCGGGTCCTGCCCCGGCACGTCCTCAGCCTGAACGCCGCCTTCGGCGGAGCCAACACCGCATTGGTGGTGAGCACGCCATGACCTCCCCCTCCCCCTCCCTCTCCCCCTCCCTCGGCGCGGCAGCCGTGGAGATCCTCGCCGAGGCCGCCTGGCCCGGTCCGGGCGACGGCGAACTGCCGCCTCCGCTGGCCGGGTTCGTCGTATCGGCCTTCAGCCCCATGGCCTCGGTGGCTGCCGACCGCTGTCTGGAGCAGGTGCACGGAGTGCCCGAGACGCCGGCGCCGACGGCGCAGGGGGCCGGAGCGGACGACGGACGGCCGGGTCCGGGCCACCGGGCCGCCCGGGCCGCCCGTACCGCCCGTACCGCCCGTACCGCGATCGTGCTCGCCACCCGCGGCGGCGACCTGGAGACCCACACCGCGACCGCGCTCGCCGTGGACGCCGGCAAGTCCGCCGCGCCCCTGCTCTTCTTCCAGTCCGTACCCAACGCGGTGGTCGGACACGTCGCCAAGCGCTGGGAGCTCACCGGTCCGGTGATCTGCTTCAGCCCCGACGACGCCACCGGCGACGCGCTGGGCGAGGCCCTGGACGTCTCCGGGTCCCTGTTCGCCGGCGCGGACGCCGACGAGGCGCTCGTCCTGTTGGTGGAGCAGGTCGGGCCGGACGGCGGCCCGGGAAGCGCCCGCGCCCTGCTCGTACGGCCCGCGCCCGGCGCCGGGGAGGGCTCGTGAGGAGCGGCCCGCGCGAGCGGGACGACGTCTGGGTCACCGGGATCGGACTGGTCACCCCGCTGGGGCTCGGCGTACCCGCCTTCGTCGACGGGCTGGCGGCCGGGCGCTCCGGACTGCGCCGCCTGGAAGGGCCCGAATGGGCCGCGACCGGCGCCGACGTGGCCGGCGTCGCCCCCGGCCTCTCGGCCCTGGACTTCCTGCCGCGCGCCGAGGCGCGGTCGGTCGACCGGTTCGTCCTGATGGCGCTGGCGGCCGCGGACGAGGCGCTCGGCGACAGCGGGCTGACCGTCGGCCGGGACGTGCCCGCGGACCGCGTGGCCGTCGTGGTGTCCACGGGCGCCGGCGGCCTCGCGACGTACGAGGAGCAGGCCGTCGCCCGCTCCGTCCGCGGCCGGGCGGCGGTCAGCCCGTACCTGCTTCCCGGCGTGCTGCCCAACATGGCGGCGGCCCGCATCGCCATCCGGCACGGCGTCCGCGGACTCAGCAGCTCCCTCGCGACCGCCTGCGCGGCGGGCGCGATGTCGGTGGCCGAAGGCCTGCGGCTGATCCGCGAGGGCACCGCCGACGTCGTGATCTGCGGGGGCACGGACACCGCCCTCGCCCCCTCCGTGGCCACGTCCTTCGGCAACGCCAGGGCGCTGGCGCGGGCCGGGGAGGGCGATCCGGCCGCGGCCAGCCGCCCCTTCGACCTGGACCGCGGCGGCTTCGTGCTGGCCGAGGGCGCGGGGATCCTCGTCCTGGAGCGGGCGGCCCACGCCCGTGCCCGCTCGGCGGCCGCCTACGGCCGGGTGCTCGGGTGGGGCGCGACCAGCGACGCCCACCACCCGACCTCGCCCCGGCCCGACGGGGCGGGCGCCGCCGACGCCATGCGCCTCGCGCTGGCCGACGCGGGCCTGGCCCCCCGGGACATCGGCTACGTCAACGCCCACGGCACCGGCACCAAGGTCGGCGACCTCGCCGAGGCGCGGGCCCTGCGCTCGGTCTTCGGCGACGACGGGCCGCCGGTCAGCTCGGTCAAGGGCGCCATCGGCCATCTCCTGGGCGCGGCGGGCGCGGTGGAGGCGGCGGCGACCGTACTCGCCCTGCACCACGGCAGCCTCCCGGCGACGGCCAACCTCGACCGGCCGGACCCCGAGTGCGCGCTCGACCACGTCCGCGGCGCCCCCCGCGCCGCGACGCCCGGGGCGGCGCTGTCCAACTCCTTCGCCTTCGGCGGCCACAACGTGAGCCTCGTGCTCGGCCGGGCCACGGGAGCGGCCTGAGCCCACCGGCCCCTGCGGCTCCCACCGACACGTCCGCCCCCTCCCTCCACCCCCTCCACCCCCTCCACCCCCTCCACCCGAAGGACGAGGACACCGTGACCAGTTCCGCATCCCAGGCCCCGGGACCGGCCGACGCCGGCGGGTCCACCGCCGACCTGCTGCGCCAGTTCTGGTGGCTGCACGACGCCCGCTGGTACCAGGGGGTCGCGCGCCGGTTCGGCCAGGACGCGGCCAACGAGATCAACGCGGAGGCGATGCAGTTCGTCACCCGCCGGATCGCCTCCGTCTACGCACGCGACGAGGGGCTGCGGCCGGGGCTCTCCGCCGCCGGCCTGGCCACCGCGCTCACCGGCATCTCCGAGCTGATGACCGGGGACAGCGTGGAGGCCGCCAACAAGGTCACCGGCGAGGAGTCCTTCGAGACGGCGGTGACCCGCAACTTCGCCCTGGAGATGCTGGCGCGCGCCGGAACCCTGGAGGGCTACGACTGCCCGTGCCCGCAGATGCGGGCGGGCTGGTTCGAGGGGCTGAAGACCGAGGTCGACGACCACCGCGTCGAGTGCCTGCGCACCGGCGGCGCCGCCTGCCGCTTCCAGTCCAGCACGTCGGCCCCCGCGGCGACCCCGGACGCCGCGTCCGGTGTCACCACCACTACCGCCACCGCCACCGGCACCGCCACCACGGAAACCGACGCGGTCCCTGGGAAGGAAACCCCGTGACCACCCCCGACGCCGACGCGCCCGCCGCGTACGTCACCAGCGCCGTCGCGCAGTTCACCTCCCGGGGCGGGCTGACCGCGCTGGTCCACGGCGAGCGGCGCATGAGCTTCGCGGAGCTGCTCTCGCTGGCCTACCGCACGGCCCGGGTCCTGCGGGACCACGGCCTGGGCCGCGGCGACCGGCTCGTCCTGCTGGCCGCCAACCCCCTCGAGATGTCGGCCGTGGGCCTCGCCGCCCACCTCCTCGGCATCAGCTACACCCCGGTGTACGCGGCCGGCGGCGAACAGGTCGCCGACCACATCCTGCGCGACGCGGCCCCCGCCGCCGTGGTCCTCGCCTGCGCCGGGCCGATCCTGCCGGCGCACCGCATGATCGCCCTCGCGCGGGCGGCCGGGGTGAAGCTCCTCTTCGGCCTGGGCCCCGGCCCGGACCCGGACGTGACCGACCTCCTCGCCGAGGCCGCCCGCCGCTCGGACGAGCCCCTCCCCGTGGCGGCCCGGGAGGGCGACATAGCCCGGGTGCTGTACACGGGCGGCACCACCGGACTGCCCAAGGGAGTCGTGTACACCTTCGGCGCGCTGACCGCTGCCGCCGGCGCCTGGGCGGGCGCCGCTCCCCCGCCGGGGCTGCGCTTCCTGGCCATGACCCCGATGGCGCACGCGGCGGGCGCCATCGCCTGCGGTCTGCTGCGCCACCACGTGAGCGTCGAGCTGTTCGACGCCTTCGACGCCGATCTGCTGCTGCGGCGGATCGCCGAGGCATCCGCCGAGGGCCGGCCCGTCACCACGTACCTCTACCCGCCGTTCCTCCAGCGGCTCCTGGACCACCCCGGCCTGGCCGCCACCGACCTCTCCGGGCTCGCGGCCGTCACCTACGGCAGCGCGCCCGTGACCCCGCACCTCCTCGCCCGGGCGGTCCGCGCCCTCGGCCCCCGGCTGCGGCAGAGCTACGCCCTGACCGAGGCCATCGCGATCACCAGCCTGGGTCCCGAGGACCACGCGGCGGCCGCCGCGGCGCGGCCCGAGCTGTTCGGCTCCGTGGGGCGCGCGGTTCCCGGCGTGTCCCTCCGGGTCACCGGACCGGACGGCCGCACGCTGGCGCCCCGTACCGAAGGCGCGGTCGAGGTCTCGGGCCCCACCGTCATGGCGGGCTACTGGCAGCGGCCCGACCTGACCGGAGAGGTGCTGCGGGACGGCTGGCTGAGCACCGGCGACCTGGGGCACATCGACGACGAGGGCTACCTGTACCTGACCGGCCGGGCGAAGGACCTCGTCATCGTCGACGGGACCAACTGCTATCCGCGGGCCGTCGAGAACGTGCTGACGGCCCACCCGGCCGTCGGGCGGTCCGCCGTCTTCGGAGTGCCCGACGCGCGGACGGGCGAGGCCCTGATCGCCGTCTGCACGGCCGCCCCGGACGGGCCGGCCGCCCCCTCCGGCGGGCTGCCCGACGTCGTGGAGGAGCTGCGCGCCTCGGTGCGGGAGGCCCTCGGCGCGGCGCACGTGCCCGTACGGATCGAGTTCACCCGGGACCTTCCCACGGCCTCGTACGGAAAGCCCGACAAGGCGGCACTGCGCGCCCTGTTCGCCCCCACGAACCTGACGTCCACCGGGAGCAACGGATGAACATCGAACCCAAGCCGTGGAACCGGCCGGCCGGGCCGCGGGGCCTGGACGGCTGGCTGGACTCCCTCCGGGACCTCCTGGTGATCCCGCCGGAGCTGCGCGACGCATGGGTGGCGCGGGACGCCGCCCTCGAGATGCTCCAGTGCGGGCCGGACGTCCTCGACGAGCTCCTGCGCAACGGCCTGCCGCACGAAGGGACACCGGGCGCCGAGCGCTTCGACCGCTTCGACCTGGTCAACCTCGCGCTCTACTCCGGCTCCGGCAACTCCGTCCCCGAGAAGACGATGCGCTACGCGCTGCGCTGGATGCACGCCGACCCGCGGTCCCTGTTCCGCCCGCTGCGCTGGGACTACTCCGTCGCCCTGTCGCCGCCGGAGGCCCACGCGGACGCCGACCCGGGCCGGATGGACTGGAACCTGGCCACGCCCCACCCCGAACTGAGCGGCGGCTGGACCGAGTCCCTGTCGATCGGGCCGGGCGCCGCACTCGGCGAGAAGGACGTCACGGCACGCGCCGCGTCCGGACTCGAGGTGTCCGGGGTGCTGGTGACCTCGGGCGAACGGCGCGAGATCCGCTCGGAGCGGCTGCGCGAGATCGTCACCTCCTTCGGGCCCGACCGGTTCCGCTGGGGGCGCATGCCCGAGGAACTCCAGTGGCGCAAGGACGACGTCCTGTCCCAGGGCTACGCCCCCTGCATCTCGGTGTGCCTGGAGCTCGCCGAGCGGTGCCGGGAGGCCGGCTTCGAGGCCCGTACCCGGCGCGGCTGGATCATGGGCATGCTCGACCTCGCCCACTCGTGGCTCGAGGTCGTGGACGAGGACGGCCTGGTCAAGAACGTCGACCCCGCCTTCGTCATCCTGGCCGACCACCACGCCGAGTCGCCGCACCCGGCGATCGCGCAGGCGTTCACGGGCTCGCTGCTGAACCGCCTGCTGCCCACGGAACACCACGCGGACGAACCGGTGAACGGCTACCGCCGCGACGGCCTGTTCGCCCACCCGCGCCACCGGACCAACATCCAGCTCTCGGCCGAGCAGCCCGCTCCGCGCGAGGGCGTCGGGGCCGGCAACGGCTCCGACAGTTAAGAGAGGAAGCAGATCCATGACCGCGCCCGTGCCCGTCCTGCAGGCCGACGAGCAGCTGCAGTCCATACTCGACCGGCTCGTCGCCATGTCCGAGCGGGACCACTACGACCCCTACACGATGTTCGACTGGCCGGAGACCCTGCCGGAGAACGAGTACTGGATGACCCCGGAGCTGCTCTCCATCCACGGGACGAAGGTGGCGGAGTCGTTCACCGAGGAGCAGAAGTGGGCGATCAGCAAGTGGGAGAGCGTCAACTTCTACAGCCTGAACGTCGACGGCATCCGTGAGCTGATCACCGAGATCATCGCGCGGATCCACACGAAGGACTTCGCGCTCTCCTCCGAGTACTTCCACCACATGATCGGCGAGGAGAACGCCCACATGTGGTTCTTCGCCCGCTTCTGCCTGCTGTACGGCGGCAAGGTCTACCCGGACAAGGGCGTCCAGCTCGAGATGAAGTCCGAGGGCGAGTCCGCCCACTTCCTCGTCTTCGCGCGGCTCCTCCTCTTCGAAGAGGTCGTCGACTTCTTCAACAAGCGGATGGGTGACGACGAGCGGCTGCACCCGACCATCCGCAAGATCAACGCGATCCACCACCAGGACGAGTCGCGGCACGTCGCCTTCGGGCGGCAGATCGTCTCGCACCTCCACCGTCAGCTGCGCCAGAAGCTCAGCACGGAGGAGCTGGCCGAGCTCGAGCTGTACCTCAAGCGCTACCTGCGCAAGTCGGTGGACGGCCTGGTGAACCCGGCGGCCTTCAAGGACGCGGGCATCCCGAACCCGTACCGGGTGCGGACGGAGATCCTGGCCGACCCGGCCTTCCACGAGCTGGAGCGCAAGATGCTGAAGCGTTCCATGAGCTTCCTGGTGAACGAGGGCATCTTCACCGACGACGTTCTGCCGCGCTCATGAGCGGGGTCGCGGAGCAGACGACGCAGCAGGCCACTCAGCAGGCGGGGCAGCCGGCCGCGCAGCAGGCACCGACCGGTTTCGACGCGGTGATCCACTACCTGCTGGGCAAGCGTCCGGATCTCACCTCGATCGACCCGGAGCTCGACCTGGTCGAGAACCGGATCCTCGACTCGCTCGGATTCGTCAACTTCCTCTACGTACTGGAGGAGCAGACGGGCGAAGAGATCTTGATGGAGAACGTCACCCCTTCGGACTTCCGCACGATCAACGCCATTCGAAAGAGGTTCTTCCATGAGTCCGACCAGTCCGGCTCCTGAAGCGGCTCGCGGCCCCGCGACCCGCGGCGGCCTCGCCACGCTGGGACCGGGAGCCCTGAAGCTGCGGGCCGCGCTCGACGGGGTGTTCACCCAGTGGGGTGTCGAAGCCGGCGCCGACCCGGTCCAGTACCCGCCGCTGATGCGGGTCGAGGACCTGCACCGGCTCGACTACTTCCAGAACTTCCCGCACCTGGCGATCCTGGGCGCGGCCCTCACGGAGGAGGCCGCGCCCGAGTACGCCGCGGGCGGACCGCGCCGGCCGGTCCTGCCGGCCGGCCACCTCACCGAGGCGGCGTACGCACTGCCTTCGGCGGCCTGCTACAACGTCTACCTCGACCTGGCGGGCCGCACGCTGACGGACGGACCGCACACGGTGACCACGGTCGCCACGTGCTTCCGCCGCGAGACCCACTACGAGGGCCTGCGCCGGCTGCTGGGCTTCAGCATGCGCGAGATCGTCTGCGTCGGCGAGAAGGACGAAGTCCTGGAGCACCTCCAGGTGTTCCGCAAGAAGGTGTCGGGCTACCTGAACGAGCTCGGCCTGCCGGTCGAGATCCAGGCCGCCACCGACCCGTTCTTCGACGCGAGCGCGGGACGCGCGCTGATGGCCCAGCTCTTCCCGGTGAAGGAGGAGTTCGTCTTCGACGGGTCCCTGGCCATCGGCTCGCTCAACTTCCACCGCAACTTCTTCGGCGAGCGCTGCGACATCCGCACCGCGGACGGCGAGCCCGCGTTCACCGGCTGCGTGGCGTTCGGCCTGGAGCGCTGGATCAGCGCACTCACCACGCACCTCGGCCTGACCGAGGAGCAGCTGGCCGACCGGGTCCTGGCGGTCGGCCGGCCGTGACCCGGGACGGATCGGGGACGGCGCCGGATCTCAAGGCTCCGGCGCCGGTGCGACCGGTGCGGCCGGTCCCGGCGGCTCCGGCGGCTCCGGCGGCTCCGGCGGCTCCGGCGGCCCGGGTGCCTGCGGGTTCCGGCCTGGTGCGCGCCTGGTGGGCCGACGGGCGCGGCCTGTCGGCCCGCGCCGTGGCGGAGCTGGCGGCCGCCGTGCTGCCGCCGCGGGAGCGCCTGAGGTACGACGCCGTCTCCGATCCGCGCGGCCGGGCCGAGTTCGTCCTCGCCCGGTTCCTCCTGCGCAGCGCGCTGGGCCGGACGCTCGGTCGCCCGCCGGGCCGCGTACGACTCGCCGCCGACCGCGCCGGCCGCCCGTGGGTGGCCGGCGCGCCGGGCGTGGACGTGAGCATCGCGCACGCCGCCGGCCTGGTCGCCGTCGCCGTGGGTACGGGGCTCGCGCCCGGTACCCGGATCGGTGTCGACATCGAGGCGGTCCGTACGGTGCCCGGCGCCGGGGAGCTGGCCCTGCGCCTGTTCTCCCCCGCCGAACGGGCCCGCCTGGCCACGGCCGCGGACGGGGCCGGGGACCGGCTGTGGCTCGACGTCTGGACCAGGCGGGAGGCGTACGTGAAGGCCCTCGGCACCGGGGTGCGCGCCCTGGCCCGCGCTCCGGACCAGGACGTCGGCCACCTCTGGCACCCGCTGCGGCTGCCGCGCGGCTTCACCGGGGGCCTGGTGGTCGTGCCTCCGGCCTGACCGGCCGGGCCCCTTCCCTTTCCCACACCCTCCCCACCCCTTCGACTTCCGAGGAGCAGTTCCATGAGTTCACAGAACACCGCCGCAGAGTTCGCCGTCACCCTGGTGGGCGGTCCCACCGTGGTCATCGACCTGGGCGGGCTGCGGTTCGTGACGGACCCGACCTTCGACACCGCCGACTCGTCCTACGAGATGGGCCCGGTGGCCCTGCGCAAGCTCGCGGACCCGGCGCTCTCCGTCGACGAGCTCGGCGAGGTCGCGGCCGTCCTGCTGTCGCACGACCAGCACCCCGACAACCTGGACGGGGCCGGGCGCGCCTTCCTCAAGGAGGTTCCGCTGGTCCTCACCACGGAGCAGTCCGCCGAGCGCGTCGGCGGTACGGGGCTGGCGCCGTGGGCCGAGCACGTCCTGGAGCGCCCGGACGGCGGCCGGCTCGTCGTCACCGCCGTCCCCGCGCAGCACGGGCCGGCCGGGACCGAGGGGATGCTGGGCTCCGTCACCGGGTTCCTGCTGACCGGTGAGGATCTGCCCACCGTGTACGTCAGTGGCGACAACGTCTCCCTCGACCCGGTGCGCGAGCTCGCCGAGCGCGTCGGCGGGAACGGCGTCGACCTGGCGGTACTGCACGTGGGCGCCGCACAGCTCGCCCCGTTCGGCCCGACGCTGCTCTCGATGACCGCCGAGCAGGCGGCTGAGACGGCGGACCTGCTGGGCGCCCGCAAGGTGCTCGCGGTGCACCAGGACGGCTGGGAGCACTTCACGCAGGGCCAGGACGCCGTCACCGCGTCGTTCGCGCGGGCGGGCGGCACCGAGCGGCTGGTCGTTCCGGAGGCCGGCAACCGCTTCGCCCTGTGACGCGCGGGGTCGCCACGACCCCCGCGTGACGGTGGAACAGCTGGTGCCCCGGGCCGCTCGCGCGGCCCGGGGCACTCTTCCTTCCGTAGGCCGGTCGCTCCGGTCGCGCCGGTCGGGCCGGTCAGGCGCCCATCGCGTGGTGTCCGCCGTCGACGTGGACGATCTCGCCCGTGGTCGCCGGGAACCAGTCCGAGAGCAGCGCGGCGCAGGCCCGTGCCGTGGACTGCGTCTCGGTGACGTCCCAGCCCAGCGGCGCCCTGGCCGCCCAGTCGTCCTGGGTGCGGGCGAGGCCCGGGATGGCCTTCCCGGCGGTGGTCCGCAGGGGTCCGGCCGCCACGAGGTTGGACCTGATGCCGTGCGGCCCCAGTTCCCGTGCGAGGTACCGGTTGGTGGATTCCAGGGCGGCCTTGGCCACACCCATCCAGTCGTAGCCGGACCAGGCCTTCGTGGCGTCGAAGGTGAGGCCGACCACCGAGCCGCCCCTGCCCATGAGGGGCAGCAGGGACGTGGCGAGCGACATGTAGGAGTAGGCGGAGGTGTGGACGGCGGTGGCCACGTCCTCCCAGGGCGCGGTCGTGAATCCGCCGAGGCAGCTCGGCGGGGCGAAGGCGATGGAGTGCAGTACGCCGTCGACGCCGCCGAGGTGTTCGCCCACGGTGTCCGGCAGCCGCTCGAGGTGGCGCGGATCGGTGACGTCCAGCTCCACGACCGGCGGCTTCTCGGGCAGCCGGCGGGAGACCAGCTCGACCAGGGACATCCGGCCGTAGCCGGTGAGGACGATCCGGGCCCCCTGTTCCTGGGCGACCTTGGCCGCGGCGAACGCGATCGAACGTTCGGTGATCACACCGGTGACGACGATGCGCTTGCCGGCGAGCAGACCGCCGCCGGGGGCGAGCGGCGGCGTCGCGGTGCCGGGCGGGGTGGTGACGGCCGCCGAAACGGCGGATGCGGATGCGGATGCGGTGACGGTCATGGGATCAGTGCCCCATTCCCAGGCCGCCGTCGACCGGCACCACCGCGCCGGTGACGTAACCGGCCCGCTCGCCCGCGAGCCACGCCACCGTGTCGGCGACGTCCTCGGGACGGCCCGCCCGCCCTGCCGGGATCTCCGCCAGGTGCGCGGCCCTGCGGGCTCCGGCCATGGCCGCGGTCATGTCCGTCTCGATCAGACCGGGCGCGACCACGTTCACGGTGATCCCGGACGCGGCGCACTCGCGGGCCAGGGAACGCGCCATGCCGACCATGCCGGCCTTGCTGGCCGCGTAGTTGACCTGGCCCTGGTTCCCCCGCAGCCCGGCGACGGACGAGACGAAGACGATGCGCCCCCACCGGCCGCGGAGCATTTTGGGCAGCGCCCGTTTGGCACAGCGCCAGCCACCGGTGAGATTGGTGTCGACGACGCGGGAGAAGTGCTCCTCCTGCATCCGCAGCATCGGCCGGTCGTCGGTGATCCCGGCGTTGGAGACGAGCACCTCCACCGGCCCGAGTTCCGCCTCGACCGCCGTGAACGCGGCGTCGATCTGTTCCGGATCGGCGACATCGCACCGCACGGCGAAGAACTTCCCGTCCGGCGGATCACTGCGATAGGTGACGGCGACCCGGTCGCCCTGCGCGAGGAATTCCTCGGCAATGGCCCGGCCGATCCCTCTGTTTCCTCCCGTGACCAGCACCGTGCGTGGCAACGAAATACTCCGTTCCTTTTCGATTCCTCGCATACCCAGCCCGGCGATCAGCCCTGGATGGAAGTGCTCTGGAATTCCTTCATGTAGTAGGTGTTGCCGACCCGCACGGCCGTCCAGGAGACGATGATGCGCTGCCCGATCGGCACCTGGTCCGGGTCGGTGTAGGTGTCGCCGGGCTTGAGCAGGCCGCCGAGACCGTCGATCACCGCGGTGGTGGAGGACAGGCAGCGCACCGTGAGGGGCCTGCCGATCATGCGGGTGTCCTTGAGCGGGCCGGCGAAGGCCGAGGTGTAGAAGCTCGCGATCGCGGTCCGGCTGGTGAGGTAGGAGCCGTTGCTCGGAATCATGTGCCCGTCGGTCGTGAACTGCGCGGCGACACCGGCCGCGTCACCACGGTTCCAGGCGTCGAACAGCCGGTGCGGCACATCGGTGATGGCGGTCTGCGTGGGAGAACACGACAGGCCGGCCAGGTCTTCGGACTCACCGGAGGCATTCGCCGCGGTGGCCGCCCCGGCGAGGACCACGAGCGAAACAGCAGGAATCATGATGCGACGGACGAGATTCACGAAATCTCCCATTGACTGGCGATTGGTCTCACCCGCACAGCCTAGAGGCGTCAGGAATGGAAGAACAGTTTTCGCCGTATCCCATCAGGAATTCGAATAGCGGAATACGATTACTCGGAATCCGGCTTTCCGCTTCCTGTCACGGGCGTGTCCCCGGCCACCCTTTCCACGCGCACGGGCACCCCGTTGAAAACGGCCGTTCCCGACAGCGGGTCGACGACCGAGCTGTCGGTGACCGCGTTCATGCTCACGCCCGGCTGGGTGGCCGCGTGCGAGAGCCGGCTGCCCCCGCGGCCGTGCCCCCAGCCGTACGGCAGGCTCACCACGCCTGCGCGCAGCCGGTCGGTGGGCTCCGCCGGCACCACCACCTCACCGCCCCGGCCCCGGACCCGTACCCGGTCTCCGGAGGCGACGCCCAGCCGCTCGGCATCCTCCGTACTGATCTCCAGGGCGCAGCGGTTGGTCCCGCCCGACAGCGACGGGATGTTGTGGGACCAGCTGTTGACGGACTTGAGCTGACGGCGGGAGATGAGCACCAGCTCGCCGGAACGCAGGTCGCGCAGCCGTCCGTACAGCCGGTGCAGGTCCTCGGTGACGGCGGGCGGGCACAGTTCCACCAGGCCCGAGGCGGTCATCACGACCTCTTCGCGGCGGGGCCGCAGCGGCCCGAGGTCGATCCCGTTCGGGGTCTCCTTGAGCAGGCCCAGGTTCAGGCCGTCCGCGCGGATGCCGAACAGGTCGCCGGCGGGTCCCAGCCGGATCATCGCGTCGAGTCGCCGTTCCAGGGCGTTGTCCCCGGTCAACCGGGCCTTCAGCTCGGCCGGGTCACGGCCGCGCAGCGGCGAGCCCGGCCGGCCGACGGCCGCCCGCAGGGTCAGGTCGGTCAGCGACTCGTCCACGCTCTGCGGATCCCCGGCCGCGCTCTTGCCGGAGGCGATGAGGACCAGCCGGGCGATGATCTCCGCCTCGCTGGGACGGCCCGGCGCGAGGGCGCGCACGGGCGGCGAGAAGCGCGCGTTGCGGCGGACGGAACGGCCGGCCAGGACCACGTCGTAGTGCGGCGACTCCATCGCGCTCGGCGGCGGAAGGATCACCGACGCGTGGCGGGTGGTCTCGTTGAGGTACGGGTCCACGCAGACCATGAAGTCCAGGCCGGGCAGGGCCCGGTCGAGCCGTTCGCCCTGCGGAGCGGCGAGGACCAGGTTCCCGGCCACGCACAGCAGCGCCCGCACCTGCCCTTCGCCGGGGGTGTCGATCTCGTCGGCCAGGGTCGCGGTGGGGAGCTCCCCGTTGACCTCCGGCAGGCCCCGGACCCTGCTGTGCCAGCGCCCGGTGCGAAACGGCTCGGCGGGGCGGCGCGTGGCGTGCGGCGCCTCGCCGAAGAGCACGCCGCCGGGGCGGTCGAAGTTGCCGGTGACGATGTTGACGACGTCCACCAGCCAGCTGGTGAGCGTGCCGAACTCCGTGGTGGAGGTGCCGAGGCGCCCGTACACGGCGGCCGTGGGCGCCGCGGCCAGATCGCGAGCGAGCCGGCGGATCGTCGGTGCCGGGACGCCGCAGGCCTCGGCGACCTCCTCGGCGGCGAACGGCTCGGTGTGGGCGGACAGTTCCGCGAAGCCGGCGAAGCCCGCCCCGGGATCCGTCGCCAGGCCCTCGTCGAAGAGGGTGTGGACGATCCCGAGCAGCAGCAGCGCGTCGGTACCGGGGCGGACCGGGACGTGTTCGTCCGCGAGGTCCGCGGTACGGGTCCGGCGCGGATCGACGACGACCAGCCGCCCTCCCCGCGCCCGCAGCGCCTTCAGGCGTCCCGGCAGGTCGGCGACCGTCCACAGGCTTCCGTTGGACTCCATGGGGTTGGCGCCCAGGATCAGCAGGTGCTCGGTGCGGTCGATGTCCGGGAGGGGGAAGGCGAGCGGGTCCCCGTACATGAGGCCGCAGGCCACGCTCTTGGGCATGGTGTCGAGCGTGGTGGAGGAGTAGACGTTGCGGGTGCCGAGGCGTTCTCGCAGCACCAGCATGTAGAGCGGCAGGGCCAGGGTGTGGATGACGGGGTTGCCCATGTAGACGGCGACGGCGTCACGGCCGTGGCGCCGGGTCACCGCCCGCAGGCCGCGCTCGACGGCCTCGAACGCCTCCGCCCAGCCCACCTCGTCGAACCCGCCGTCGGGCCGGCGTACCAACGGTGCGCTCAGGCGGTCCGGATCACTGTCGAAGCGGCCCAGCGACGCGCCCTTGGGGCAGAGGTATCCCTTGCTGAAGACGTCGTCCGGGTTGCCGCGGACACGGGTGACCGCTCCGTCCGACAGCGTGATGCTCAGACCGCACGTCGCCTCGCACAACGGACACACGCGCGTCGCGGTTCGATCCAAGACTGGCCCCCGTACCCGTTGATCAAGTGCGCGCAGTGTAGGCAGCGTCGATCGGGCCGCTCGCCGGTGTTCCGCTACGCGAGAACGCCACGCCGCGATGTTGGCGCGCATCTGCAAGAACGGGCCATCGGACCCTGAGAACCGGGGAGTTGGCCGAACGCTCCCGCTCCCCCACCCCGGCGGCCCTCCCACGGGTTCGATCCGTGCCGACGGGACGCTCCCGCGCATCCGCGAAAGGGCTGTTCAGAGATCCCCCGGGCGGGCAACAATGCGGACGGCTGATCGCGTGATCAGCGAAAGCGGGGGAGCTCATGACCGGGACCATCGTGGTGCGCGCGGAACAGCCGGGTCTCGGCCGGGCAGGGACGTTCAGCGTGGTCGTCGGCGAAGAGACGGTCGGCCGCGTCGACCAGGGGACCACCGCACGCTTCCCCGTGGCCGTCGGCACGCACACGATCCGGGTCGTCGGCAAGGACCGCTCCCGCTCCAACACCGCGACGGTGGAGGTGGCCGAGGGACAGGACGTCCTGGTCACGGCCCAGGGCACCGGCCTGAAGGCCGCCGTCCTGCTTCCGCTCCTGGCCGGCGTCTCGGTCCCCCCGATCTACGTGGTGGCCTCCATCGCCCTGATCGGCGCACTCTTCTACGCCGTTCCCGGCCTGCTGTTCCGAGTACGGGCCGCCGTCGGCGACGCCGCACCCCCGGCCACCCGGGGCCCCCACACCCCCGAGGAGGAACACAGCGGAACGTCCCTGTGGTGGGAAACGGACCCGGCCCTGGCCAAGCGGTTCCGCAAGGACGCCACCTCCTGACCGCCGCGCCCCGGGCACGGCGACGGGCCGCCCGGGGAGGGTCGGCTGGCTGGAGTCCGTGCGGCGGCCGGTCACGCCGCACGGCACGCCCGCGGGCACGCGCGCTGCACCGCCAGGTCGGGGCCCGCCCGCACCGCGCCCCGACCGCCACGGCAATCCATGCGACCGCTCCCAGCACGATCCGCTAGGCTGTCAGCGGTCAGACGGCTACCAGGCACGTGCCCGGGAGGGTGTCCTCGAGGGCATCTCCCCACCTCATGTGCACGCCACCTGACGAGTATGTTTGTCGAGCGGTGCCGCGCGATCCCCCAGGGATTTCCGGCAGGGCTTCCGACAAGCCCCCGCCTTCGTAGCTCAGGGGATAGAGCACCGCTCTCCTAAAGCGGGTGTCGCAGGTTCGAATCCTGCCGAGGGCACAAGGGAAAAGGGCACCTACCGATTTCGGTAGGTGCCCTTTGACATCCACGGCTGACATCAACGGCACCGTTCAGGGGCGACCCGGACGCCTCTTGAACAGGCGGTCCATGTGGCTGATCGCTTCACGCTGGGTGTCCTGGACCACGTGCGTGTAGACGGCCCGTTCAGCACATGGCTCTGGAAGCGCCTCGACATGACGTACCCGAGCACACTCGGCTGGGCAGTCGAGATCGAGCGGGCAGCTGACCAGCCGGGCACGCCCGCCATGGAGCTGTTCTTCGACCTCCTGGACGAGTTCCGCACCGAGCACTACGGCACCACCCGAGGCCCCGCGCGGTAAGAGTGTCCCTACTTCATCAAGCACCCGGCTGCGCTCCGCGCGCGCTGCGCCGACGCCCGCCCCTACGGCTGGGATAGGCCCAAGGACATGAGTCGAGCCCAACGGCCGCCGATTCCATCACTCACCCGAAATGCCTCCGGGGGCCTCAGGCTCTGGGATGGCGGGGGCGCCGTGCGCGGGTGCCGGCCGTGGAGGGGTTGAGGTGGGGAACTCCCATCCCGTCCACCGTCGCCCCCAGGGCAAGCCGAGCAGACACGGCGCCGGGCGTCCGCTCCACATACGTGTGGGTCGACGGTGGACGGGATGGGAGTTAGGGCGGGGCAGTCGGCAGTGCAGGAAGCCGCCCGGCTAACTCGTTACTGGACTGAACCTCGCGGGACAACCCATTCCATCGACTGGCCTGTAAGTTCTGCGATACGGTCGAAGTCAGAATCGAAATGAAGCAACGTGAGTTCATACCGAAAAGCAACGGCCGCAATAACCAGATCGGGGATCTTGGGGCCCCGATGCATTGATTTCGCAGCCAAGGAGCGCTGCACGTCGAGCGCTTGACTCCAGTCTTCTTCACTGGTGTCGAGGTACGTAAAGATTGAGGCCCGCGTAGCCCGAAGCTTTTCATACTCCGCAGGATTTCGTGCAGAGTAGAGCGCTTCCACATCCAGTGCCGCACAGGTGGCAACGAGTCCGGCCGCAATGATTGGCCCCAACCGCTTCTGTACGGGCACATGCCTCATGCGGTTCATGGCGCTACTATCTACAAGATACTGTGGACTTACTTCCATGCTTCGGCGCTCAGCCTCTCCAGCTCTTCCGGATCGCGTTCACTCATCATCTCGATGAATTCCTGAACCAGTTTCTGCCGCACCACTTCCTTCAAAGCAGCGTTCACCGTGTCGCGATTGCTGGATGTCCCTAGGACCCGTTGCGCTTCGGCCAAGCTCGGCTCATCGACGTTTTCGACCGTTCTTCCCACGTCGCTTCCCCTTCTTTCCCCGAGGCGGTCTCTGGATGGACTTGACTGGCTGCTGGCTCTCAGCAGAGCACTGGGAACACATCCCACCCACGATGTAGAAATTATCGACCCGAATCATCACGGGCTCAAGCGGGGGAGCGAACAAGCGGCAGCGGTCGCAAGTGTGCTCCTCCTCATAGGAGAGTAACGCTTCACCCTTCCTGACTAGATCCTGGTAGTACGCAAAGCACTCATCGCACTTCCAAGATCGGTCCCCCGTTGACATGTTCCACGTCTGAGCCACATCACCCTTAAGGTGGCCACAGGCGGACGAGTCCTTCAATCTTGCATCAATGAACTCGGAAGCCCATTTTTCGAAACCGGCATTCTTAATAGATATTCTATTTTCCTCCGGCATGGACTGCATCTTCAGGCGCGTTTGCTTGGTCGCGCTCTTCAGCTGCTGCTCCAAAGTCTGCCCGGACCTATCCCTATAATGCTGCATCAGCTGAGGGGTAATATTCGCATCCAATGCCGGACAGTTGTTCCGGTGCGGAATGGAGCTATGACTGAATGGCGTGTTTCCCCTGCCGAAAGTCAGAGTTCCCACAGTTGCGCCACAGGCGGAGCAGTTTCCGGTGAACGTGGCTTCACGGCGCACTCTCAACGCGTATTCCAGCAGCGCAGGTGCACCTGTAGGGATCGCGGGAACAATGAAAAGGGCATCCCCTATCGCCCAAGCCTCATCTAATCCAGTGTCTGAAACGGATACGAGCCGTGGCTCTTTTCCTTGTGAGTAAACACCTGCCAGAGCCGCTTTGCTCTCCGCTTCCCCCATGATCACCTCCGCGCAGCCTCCCGGTGGCCATGCTCCCATGTCCCCCCGCAATGTCTCTAGCGGTAGGGCTGTTGGAACGGTTGAGGAGCAGCCGACCACTGGGCCTGTCAGCTGGCCGCTACTGTCACCGAAGATCGTCAGGCCAGTGCTGCTGTGGGGGTATACGTGGGTGGTCAGTTGCGTGTTGGTCAGGTGTATCGCTACGCGACCGGCAAGGCTCCGGTGCCGGAGGAGTTGCAGGGATACCCCAACTTCCACCATGTGACTCACTCGCCGGACCTAGCCCGGGCCCTGCTGGAGGCCGAGATCAACGGCATGTCGAAGGTACGGACGCCCGACGGGGAGCGGCGGCCGGTGATTCTCATCCGGTCGAGTCCCTGGAAGGCCGGCACCGAGCAGATGCCCTGACATGACGTGTTCGACGTGGACAACGGGCACGTCCGCTACTTCGGCGACCACAAGGCCACCACCACCGTCGCGCCGGGGAAGACCAACGGCAATGCGGCCCTGCTTGATGCCTTCACTGGGCACCAGGGGCACGCCCGAGGAGCGGGTCGGCGCCATTCCGTTGCTACTGTTCCGGGCGGTCTCGCGCAACGGCAAGGTCAAGGGGCACGTCGAGTTCTGCGGTCTGGGGATCATCGAGCGTGCCGAGCGGCTGGTGCAGTGGGGCGGCAGCGACCACACGACGTTCACGAACTATGTCTACGACATCGCTCTCATCGACCTCACAGACGAGGACGACAAGGTCTCATGGGAGTGGATCGGCGCCCGCAGGGACAAGACCGTGCCCGACACGGACACCTCTCGAACTCGTCCCGCGGGCATGGCGTGAGCGGGTCAAGCACGCGTGAGACGCACGGGCCTCCGGAGCCGTGTGCGCGGGGCGGCATGATGGCTCCATGACCTCTGATTCCAGCAGGGCCCCCGTTGAGAGCACCCGGCTTACAGACGTGACCGATGCTGTCGCGCAAGTCTTCACCTGGGAGGCGGACGCGCGGATCGAGGTGCGGGGCCTGGGAGGAGAGGTCGTGATCGAGGCGAACGCTGCGGGCCTCAGGACGCTTGCTGGCCATCTGCTGGTGCTCGCCGGGGAGGGTGTTACCGATGGGAGTCACCTACACCTCGAAGACAGCAACGGTCTGGAGGACGGTTCCCTCAGCTTGGTCCTGGAGCGGTGCGACGAGGAGTGAGGGCAGCCGGCGGTCGTAGTGCTGCTGGGGGGTGGAGTTGACATCCACGGCTGACATCAACGATCGCGAATAGCAGTAGTTGTCTGCGTCTCCCCAGGGGGCGTGGCCGTGGGACCTCAGGGCAGGACGAATGTCCGGGCGAACTCCTAAAGCGGGTGTCGCAGGTTCGAATCGTGCCCGACATCAACGTCGCCTGGCACGGACGCCCTTGCCCGCCCCCGTCCCAGGCGCCGGGTGGGCGGGCCGGGCCGGGTCAGGCGGCGAGGAAGGACTCCGTGGTCGTCACGAAGTGGGTGGCGTCGTCGAGCCAGGGGTAGTGGCCCGCTCCCGGCTGGATCGCGAGCGTGGCGTCCCGGAAGGCCTTCGCGAACTCGGCCACCGCGACGGGCGGGCTGTTCAGGTCGAACTCTCCCGTGAGGAGCAGGACCGGAGCACCGCAGGCGGCGAGGGCCGCGCGCGTGGGCTCCGGGGTGAAGGCGCCGTCGGCCGCGAAGAGGGCGACGGCCTCCTGGTTGCCGGGCCGGGCAGCCGCCTGGTGCGCGCGTGCCGCGGCGTCCCACCGGCCGGAGAGGAAGGGGGCGACGGCTTCCCAGTCGCCGCCCGTGCCCTCGGTGATGGCCTCCAGGGCGGCGAACGCCGCCGGGAACCACGGCTCGTCCGCGCGGAGCCGCGCGAGCTCGCGTCGCGTCGCCCCGGCGATCGGGATGCCGACGGCTCGGACACCGGGGCCGATGAGCGCCAGCTTGTGGACGCGCTCCGGGTAACGGGCCGCGTACTGCGTCGCGATGTTCGCGCCGGCGGAATGGGCGAGCAGGTCCACCCTGGGAAGTCCGAGGTGTTCGCGCAGCGCCTCGACGTCCTCGACCAGGCGGTCGCAGCGGTAGGAGGCGGTGTCCTCGGGGACCGCGGACCGGCCGGTGCCCCGAAGGTCCGGAACGATCAGTCGGCGGTGGGCGGACAGGCTGCCGAGATCGCCCAGGTAGGCGGAGTCCGCAGGGCCTCCCGGGACGCAGATGACGGGGTCACCGTCACCGGTCACGCGGTACGCGAGCAGGGTTCCGTCGGGCGCGGAGAAGGTTGGCATGACGCGCATCCTGGCATCCATAACCTGGTTGTACAACCGGGTTATGGAGAAGGGGCCGCTGATGTATAACAAGGGGGTGGCAGGCGAAGAGAGCACGCACCGGATCCCCGAGACGCTGACCGAGACCCAGGCCGAGCGGATTCTCGCCGAGATGAACGAGGTCATCCGTGCGGGCGAGGAGATGCGCAGGCTGCGCACCGAGATGATCAAGGTGTTCGTGGGCTTCGGCTGGACGCAGGACCGCATCGCGCGGCTCACCGACATGAGCCAGCCCGCCGTGTCCAAGCAGGTGGTGAAGTACCGGGCCGACGGCCCGTCGCCGGCCATGGGCCTCGCCCTCGACCAGTACGACGCCCCGTGGCTCGAAGGGCGCCTGTGGGGTCTCGCCGAGCAGATCTCCGAGACCTTCCGCGAAACCGCTCGCTGCGCCCGCTACGTCGACGCCCTCGGCCGGGGGAAGAAGCGCTTCACGCCCCAGAACGTCGACGCGCTCCGGCGTCTCGTCGAGGAGGATCTGAGGCTGCACCGGGCGGAGCTGCCCGGCGGCCACCGGGCCGCGTACGACGAGATCAGCCGCGGCCTCGACGTACCGGTCGGCACCGGCACCGCACCCGGCACCGCAGCCGCACCCGCAGCCGCACCCGCAGCCGCATCCGTGCGCCGCGCCCTCGCCCGCCGGATCCAGCTCGACCGGCTGCGGCACCACCCCTGAGCCGGCCCGTGCCTCCGGGGCGCGGGCCGGAGGCACGCACGTCATGCCCTCACGTCTCCCACGCCCTGCCGCCCCTGCCGCCCCGGAGCGACCCCCGTCCGCCCCGGAGCCGCGTTCACACGTCGCCAGAGCCGCGTTCACACGTCGCGGCGCCGTACGAAGAACAGCGCGAGTGCGATGACCACCGGCGGCCAGAGTCCGTACACGGCCCAGGAGCCCGAGACCGTGGCGTCGTGGACGGGGCTGCCGGGGAGGTCCGCCCAGGACTGGACCAGTCGCTTCCAGGCGCCGGCCACCATCATGTGGTTGACGTCGGCGGACCACTGCTGGGACTGCGAGAAGAGCGTCGGCAGCATCACCAGGGTGAAGAGGGTGGCGACCAGGGCGGCCGCGGTGTGCCGGATCAGCACGCCGAGCCCCAGCCCGACCAGTGCGCAGACCGGTGCCAGCAGCGTGGACGCCGCCACGGCCCGGGCCACACCGGGGTGGGTGATCGGGACTCCGGCGTGCACCCCGTCCAGGACGGCCTGGGAGACCAGGAAGGAGCCGGTGGAGATGACCGCGCCGACGACCGTCCAGAGCGCCGCGACGACGGCCGCCTTGGCCAGGACCACCGAGTGGCGGGCGGGTACGGCCACGGTGGTGGTACGGATCATGCCGCTGCTGTACTCGCCGACGATCGAGACCACGCCCATGCTGCCGGCGACGAGCATCAGGGTCATGTAGCCGGCCACCGGATACGCGTCGAAGCACAGGAACTCGCGGACCGGCGCCGCGTCCGGGGCCTTGGCCCGCAGGTTCTCGCGGTCCGCCAGCGCGGCCACGGCCGAGCACCCGATGACGAACAGTGCGGCGAGGGCGAGCGTCCACGGGGTGGAGCGCAGGGACCTCGTCTTGATCCACTCGGAGACGAGCAGGTGGCGGAACCGTGCGGGCGGCGGTGGCCCAGCGACGGCGGACGCGGCAAAAGCGGCACCCGGGGCCAGGTCCGGGGACTGGGCCGGAGACTGGGCCGCGGACTGGGCCGGGGCCAGGGCGGTCGTAGGGGTCTCAGCGGCCGAGGCGTGTGGGGTCATCGGGGTTGTCCTGCCAGGTATTCGATGCTGTCGGCGGTCAGTTGCATGAAGGCCTCCTCCAGTGAGGCGGTACGGGCGGTCAGTTCGTTCAGCCGGATCCGGTGCTCGAAGGCGAGCGCTCCGGTCCGGTCCGCCGACAAGCCGGTCACGGCAAGCTTCTCCACCCCCGGCGAGCCCTCCGGCTCGACCACCGCGCCCGCGGCGGTCAGTACGACGGCCAGCTCGGCGGCCTGCGGTGTGCTCACCACGATGCCGGCGCGAGTGCCGCGGGCCGCGAAGGCCCCTGCCGACTCCGCTGCGATGAGCCGGCCCCGGCCGATGACGACGAGCTGGTCGGCGGTGTTCTCCATCTCGGACATCAGGTGGCTGGAGAGGAAGACCGTGCGGCCCTCGGCCGCGAGGCGCCGGAAGAGGCGGCGCATCCAGAGCACGCCTTCCGGGTCCATGCCGTTGACGGGCTCGTCGAACATCAGCACCGGCGGGTCGCCGAGCAGCGCGGTGGCGATCCCGAGGCGCTGCTTCATGCCGAGCGAGAACCCGCCGATGCGGCGGTTCGCGGCATCGGCCAGTCCCACCTCGTGCAGCACCTCTTTCACCCGGCGCGGGGAGATGCCGTTGCTGTGGGCCAGGGCGGACAGGTGGGCCGTGGCGGTACGGCCGCCGTGGACCTGGTTGGCGTCGAGGAGGGCGCCGACGTGCCGCAGCCCACGGGCGTGGCTGCGGAAAGGGACGCCGCTGACGGTGGCGGTGCCGGCGGTGGGCGCGTCCAGGCCGAGGATCATCCGCAGGGTGGTGGTCTTGCCGGCTCCGTTGGGGCCGAGGAATCCGGTGACCTGGCCCGGCCGCACGGTGAAGGACAGGTGGTCGACGGCGGTCTTGGCGCCGTAGCGCTTGGTGAGTTCGTTGACTTCGATCACGGGAACAACCCTGCCGGGAGGGGGCCGTCCGGTCATGGGGCCCTGGACGGCAGTCACGCGGCCGCCTTCGCCCGCGGGCGTACGTCCCCGGGCGGATGCTCCGGGGTCGGCGGCTGGCTAGTCTCGCGGGATGGACGCCCCACCGACTGCCCCACCGACTGTGCCACCAACTGCCTCGCCGACTGCCTCGCCGACTGTGCCACCAACTGCCCTACCGACTCCGCCACCTGCAGCGCCGTCGACCGCCCTCCCGACCGTCGGGCCGACCGCGCTCCCGGCCGCCTTCCCGACCGCCCTCCCTCCCGCGCGCGCTGCGCGGCGCGGCGCGCTGCCCGAGCGGGCGCACCGCCGATGACGGGGACGAAGGCCACGGCCCGGGCGGGGGGTGTCCTCTACCTCCTCGCGGTGGGTCTGCTCGTAGGAGGTGCGCCGCGGGCATCGGGCACGGTCCACGGTGTCGGGGCGTTGCTGGCCGCGTGCCTGCTCGTCGGGATGGTGCGGCGGAGCCCGCTCCTGGCCCTGGCCCTGGCGCTCTTCGGGTCCACCGCCGTCGTGGTGGGAATGCCGAGTTCCGCCGACACCGGCCTGGCGGTGTCGTACCAGGGCCAGTTCCTCGCGTACGTGGCCGCGGACCTCGTCCTCGGCTTCGTCGTCGCCACCCGTACACGGCGGGCCTCGGTCGTCGCCGCGTCCGCGTCCCTCCTCGTACAGCTCCTGGTGGTCGGCTGCTTCGCCCACGGGGACAACCTGACCGTGAACCTCGTGATCGCCCTCCTTGCGATGGCCGCGGCCGGCACGGTCGGACTGCTGGGCCGCGAGCGCCGCGAGCACGCGGTGGCACTGCGCTCGCAGGAGGTGGCCGAGGCCGTGGTTGCAGAACGGCTGCGGATCGCGCGGGAGTTGCACGACATGGTCGCCCACAGCATCGGCATCATCGCCATCCAGGCCGGAGCGGCGAGCCAGGTCATCGTCACCCGGCCCGCGGACGCCGCCGAGGCGCTGCGGGCGATCGAGGCCACCAGCCGGGAAACCCTGTCGGGCCTCCGGCGCACACTGGTGGCGCTCCGTCAGGCCGACCCGGACGCGGCGGATCCCCGGGGGACGGCGCTCGCGCCCTCGCCGGGCCTGGAGGACATCGACCGGCTGGCGGCGGCCACGGGCGACGCGGGGGTGCGCGTGGACGTGCGGCGCAGCGGGCAGGAGCGCGCCCTGCCGGCAGAGATCGGCCTGTCCGCCTTCCGTATCGTTCAGGAGGCGCTGACCAACGTGGTCCGCCACGCGGGCACCGGACGTTGCCGGGTGCTCATCGGCTACGGGGACGAGGAGCTGTCCGTGGAGATCGTCGACGACGGACGGGGCACTGCCGGAAGCGGGCCGGCCCACGGCCCGGCCCACGGCTTCGGCCTCGTGGGCATGCGGGAGCGGGTCGCCCTGCTGTCCGGGGATCTCAGCGCCGGGCCGCGCCCCGAGGGCGGCTTCCGGGTGGCGGCCCGGCTGCCGCTTCCCGCGCCCGCCGCAGCCACGGCGGCGGCGGCACGATGACCGACGGTCCCGCCGTGCCCGTGGTAGCCGCCGCACCCGCCGCGCCCGCCGCACCCACCGAACGGGTCGCACCCGCCGCACCCGCCGAACGGGTCGCACCCGCCGTACGGGTCGTACTCGTCGACGACCAGCCGCTGGTGCGCTCCGGCCTGCGCATGATCATGGCGGACCAACCCGACCTGGAGGTCGTCGGCGAAGCCGCCAGCGGCGCCGAAGCGGTCCGGCTGGTCGGGGAGACGTGCCCCGACGTCGTCGTGATGGACATCCGGATGCCCGGCATGGACGGGATCGAGGCCACTCGCCAGATCACCGCCGGCCCGACGGCGGCCCGCGTCCTCATGCTGACCACCTTCGACGAGGACGACCACGTCTACGGTGCGCTGCGGGCCGGAGCGAGCGGCTTCGTGGTCAAGGACATGGCGCTGAGCGACATCCTCGCGGCGATCCGCGTGGTCGCCTCCGGTGACGCGCTGATCGCGCCCGGGGTCACGCGCCGCCTGATCGCGGAATTCGTCGGGCGCCCCCCGTCGCACGCCCCCGCACACCCCCGGGCGCATCCCGGGACCCCTCCCCGCACCGGCGCGGGGCGCTCGCCGAGTCACGTCGACGGGATCACCGAGCGGGAACGGGAAGTACTGACCCTCATCGGGCGCGGCCTGTCGAACACCGAGATCGCGGAGGACCTGTTCATCACGGTGGCCACGGCCAAGTCGCACGTGTCGCGGCTGCTCGCCAAACTGGGCGCCCGCGACCGGGTCCAGCTCGTGATCACCGCCTACGAGGCAGGACTCGTCACCCTGTCCGGCTGAGCCGGGACGAGGCCCGGGCGGGTTTCGTAGAGCGCCGTGGCGGACTTCAGGGCCGGGGCGAACGGCTGGAAGGTCGGCCAGAGGCTGCCCGTGCAGCGGCTGGACGCACGGGGCGAGGTCACCATCGGTGCGACCGGCTCTGGTGATCGCCGCGCCGGCGCGGGCGCGCGAAAGCCCTCCCGGCCGGGAACCGGGAGGGCTGCTTCACGTACGGGGGAACGGCCGGGGACGGGCCCCGGACCTCAGCTCAGGCCCCTGCTGCGCTCGCCGATGCGGTCACCCTGCGGGGTCCCGGCCCGCTTGAGCTCCGCCTTCGTGTGCGCTCCGCCCTTGACCTTGGTCCGCAGCGGACCGTCGAAGCCGTGCGACTGGGCCGTGCGTGGCATGTGGGTCCCTTCCAAGGCCTTCGCCACAGCCGCCTGGAAGTCATGCTTCTGCTCTTTGCTCATCCCGCCGTCAACTCCCTCAAGACTCGGGACACCCGATCGGACTACTGGGATCGTATGCAGATATGCGGACCAACGCACCCGGACCGGACGTAAAGAATTTCATCGGCCTGGTGCGCGCCCGGCCGCGTGCACTCACGGGCGCGGCGGAGCCGACCGCTCCGCCGGGCTCAGGGCGCCGTAGATCAGCTCCTCCGGGCACGGCGTCCCCCGGGGCAGCTGGTACTTAGCCGCCACCCGGTATTCCCCCGGGGCCGGTGCCAGCAGCTCCGTCCACACGTCCCCGGTGGCGTCCGGGGCCGCCTTGAACAGGCACCCGGCCGTGTTCGCGTACTGCTTCGGCTTCGGTACGGAGCTCTCGCCCGGTTTCGGCGTCTCCTTCGCCGCCTCCTTGGACGCCGCCGTCTCCTGCGGCGGCTCCACGGGCTTGCCCGCGGCGTCCACCAGCCCGAGCCACGGCGAGTGCGGAACGCGTACCAGCACCCGCCCGGCGTGCTTCACGTCGATGACCAGCTGGTCGGCGCTCGCCCGCACGACCGTCGCCGGTCCGGCGACCAGGTCCGAGGGGTCCACGACCTTGAAGAGCTGCCAGTTCGCGTCGCCCCACACCTGCTGGAGGTACGGGAGCCCCTCGCGCACGAGCTTCGCCTCGTCGCGCCCGCCCTCGTCGGGTTTGTCCGCCGGCAGCACGACGTAGTGCACGGCCCAGCGCTCCAGCCAGTCGCGGTAGGTGCCGGCCGTCAGGGTGTCGTCGTAGAAGAGCGGGTTGCGCTCCAGGTCGGCCTGACGGTTCCAGCCGCGCGCGAGGTTCACGTACGCGGGGAAGGCCGAGGACTCGCGGTGGCTGCTGGCCGGGACCACCTCGACGCGTCCCCGGTCGGCGCCCGCCTTCTGGAGCTGGTCCACCAGCGGGGCGAGCTCCCGGCTCCAGGAGGCCAGCGGGGTGGTGCGGACGATGTCGGTGATGCTGTTGGCGGTGATCCAGGCGGTCACCCCGGCCAGGGCGAGCACCAGCCCGTACCACCGGCGCGTGCGCCCCCGCAGCCCCCGGGACGGAGCGCCGCTCCCCCCGGACGGCGTACCGGGCAGGTCGTGGCCGGGGGATGCGTACGGGAGGGCCGCGAGCAGCGCCGCCCCGCCGAACAGCATCGCCAGCCTGGTCACGTTCGAGCCGACCTGCGAGTCGATCGCCCAGGTCAGCGCCACGCCGACCGCATAGATCGCGGACGCGGTCCGGACCGTCTTCCAGCCCTTCGGTACGAGGAACAGCGCGGCCAGCGCGCACGCGAACGGCAGCGCCGCCGAGAGCAGCTTCATCGGCTGCGTCCCGGAGAACGGGAACAGCCACGACGACAGCCCGACCACCGCCGCCGGGGCCAGCCCCAGCGCGTACGCGCCCGGGCGCCGCCCGTTCAGGAACAGCGCGGCCGCGATCACCCCGAGGAAGAGCCCGGCGACCGGGCTGGAGGCGGTGGCGATGCCCGCGAGCGGGGCGGCCACGGCGGCCTTCGCCCAGCGCCGCTCGGCCCATTTGCGGGGCCAGCAGAAGACCGCCGCGACGGCCCCGAGCGCGAACATCACGCCGAGCCCGAAGGTCACGCGGCCCGACAGCGCGTTGCAGAGCAGCCCGTACACCCCGGCCAGCGCGGGCCACAGCGGCTCGCGCACGGCTCCGCGGCAGCGGGTCAGGATCATCGCCAGCAGCCCGGCCGAGACCGTCCCGGCGATCATCATCGTGGTGCGGACGCCGAGCACGTGCATCACGTACGGCGAGACGACGCTGTACGAGACCGGGTGCATGCCGCCGTACCAGGCGAGGTTGTACGCCGAGTCGGGATGGCGCCCCACGAACTCGGCCCAGGCGTCCTGCGCGGCCAGATCGCCGCCGCTGTTGGCGACGGCGAAGAACCAGACCACGTGCAGCAGCGCGGCCACCGCGGTGGCCACGGCGACGGGATGCCGCCGCGCCCAGCCGAGGGCACGCCGGACCGGACCGGCCGGCCCGGTCGTCGGCTCCGCCGGCTCCGTCAGCTCTGCCGGCACCGTCAGCTCCGTCAGCTCCGTCAACGGACTCGACTCCGGCTCCGGCTCCGGCTTCTGCCCATGCCTGTGCTCCTGGCCCTGGCCCTGCCCGGGCCCCTGCCGCTCAGCAATGGTCACGCCGCCGCACTCCCCAGCACGATGAGTCTCCGGTCGTCCGTTCCTCGGCCCGCTCCTCGGCCCGCTCCGCGGCCCGCTGTTCGGTCAGCCCTTCAGTCCCCGAAGACGCGGGCCGGCGCCCCGGGGTTGTCCCGGGGCGCCGGACCGTCCTCCCACGCTCACACCCGACGGCGGAGCCGTCAGCCGACGCGCGTCAGCTTCTCGGCGATGCCGGGGGCCGCCAGGTCGCTCTGCAGGGCCACCGGCACCTTCACCTGGCTGGCACCCTCGCCGACGGTCAGCACACCGATCTCCGAGCCCGCCTTCGCCGTCTGCGGCATCTTCGCCGCACCGTCACCCAGCTTGACGGCGACGGTCAGCGTCGGCCAGCCGACCGCTTCCACGTCGGCCGTGGCCACCACCGGGACGCGGCCGCCGAGTCCGTCGTCCACGTAGCCGACGACCTCGCCCTTCTTGACCACGGTCGCGGCCGTCAGCATCTTCTGCGTGGCGAGCATGACGTCCTTGCTCGCCGAGATCGCCGTGTCGAGGATGGGCACGCCGTGCTGGCCGAGCACCGCGCCGACGATCAGCTGGTTGGTCTGGCCGACCTTCTTCTCGGCGGCGAAGAGCAGGTTGCCGCCGGCCTTGGTGGTGGAACCGGTCTTGATGCCCACCGAGCCGTTGAACGGAATGAGGGTGTTGTAGTTCCGCCACGGCTTGCCGGAGGGGTCGGTCCAGCTCGGCAGCTTGGTGATGGCGATCAGCTCGGGCATCTCGACGATCTTGAGGCCGAGCTTGACCTGGTCCTCGGCGGTGCTGACCGTCGTCGCGTCCAGGCCAGAGGGGTCCGTGTACGTGGTGTTGGTCATGCCGAGGTCCTTGGCGGCGTCGTTCATCTTCTTGACGAACGCCTCCTGACCGGCGCCGGCGGCGTCCCAGCGCGCGAGCAGCCGCGCCACGTTGTTCGCGGACGGGATCATGATCGCCGCGAGGGCGTCGTACTCGGAGATCTTTTCGCCCTCCTTCAGCGTGCTGACGGTGGACTCGCCCTCGGTCTCCTTCTTGCCGTCCTCGACCGCGGTCTTGTCGATCGGGATCATCGGACCCTTTTCCCCCTTCTTGAGGGGGAAGTCCTTGAGGATGACGTACGCCGTCATCGCCTTCGCGACACTGCCGATCGCCACCGGCTTCTGCTCCCCGAAGGTGCCGACCGGGCCGAGGCCGGCCGCGGCCATGAAGGCCTGGCCCTCCTTGGGCCACGGCAGGGTCGGGGCCGCTCCGTCGAAGGCGTACGAGCCCTTCGCGGTCATCTTCAGCACCGGCTCGGGCAACGGTCGCACCAGCTGCACGACGGCGAGGACGACGGCCAGGAGCACGACGACCGGCGCGTAGATCTTGAACCGGCGCACCGCGGTGCGCATCGGGCTCGGCGGCGGGGGCGGGTTGTTGGTGAGGTCCGCGAGCATGTCGAGCGGCGGCTTGGGCGGCAGCGGCTGCTGCGTGGTCCGCTCGGGCGACTGCATCGAGGCCGGGGTGGGCCGCGGGGGCTTCGACGCCGGGGTGGGCTTCGGAGCCGGAGCCGGAGCCGGCACGGAGGCCGGGGTGGACTTCGGGGCACCGGCGCCGGTCCCGGGCGCGGCCTCCGTCCCGGTCAGCAGGCCGGCGGCGGGACGGGCGGACGCGTCATCGGTCCGCAGCGGCACGAAGGTGCTCGCGCGCTCACCGCCGACGGCACCGGGCGGCGCCTGGCCCTCCTTGGAGGCGCCGGGCGGGGTCGCTCCGGGCTTCACCGCACGGAACACCGCCGTGCGCTCACTGTCGACGGGCTCGGCAGGCGCGGCGGGCTCGGCGGTCGTCGACGACTCGGCGGCCTTGGCCGGCTTGGCCGGCTCGGCCGAATCGACGGGCTTGACCGGCTCGACCGGAACCGGAGGCTTCACCGCACGGAACACGGCGGTGCGCTCACTGTCCACGGGCGCATCAGCCGAAGCGGAACCCTGGGCGGAGCCGGGCTTCACCGCGCGGAACACGGCCGTACGCTCACTGTCGGCGGACGCGGACGACTCGGCAGGGGCTGCCGGGGAGGCGGGAGTGGCGGGCTTCACGGCCCGGAACGCGGTCGTGCGCTCGCTCACGGCGGAGGCGGCTGCGGATCCCGCGGCGGGCGCGTCCGCAGTGCCGGAGGTGTCCGCCGGCGCAGAACCGGAACCCTTTTCCGGGACGTCCGGCCCTGCGGCGGAGGCAGTCCCGGAGGCGCGGGCGGAGGCCGAAGCGGAACCAGTGTCGGCAGGCTCGTCGGTGGCGTCGGCCGGAAGCTTCGGAACGCGGAACACGGCCGTACGGTCGCTGACGGCGGACTCGGTGGACTCGGTGGACTCGCCGGACTCCCCGGACTCGGCAGCCGACCGGGAGGTCGGCTCGGCGGCCGGACCGGCCGAAGGCTCGGCGGAGGCACCGGAACGGCCCTTGGGACCGCCGCTACCGGCGCCGGCTCCCGCGTCAGCAGCGGCCTCGCCGTCGGCCCTGGCGTCGGCCTCGCCGTCGGCCGTGGCGTCCGCCGTGGCCTCGGGCTCGGCAGCCGCGCTGCCGCCGTCCGCGCTGCCGCCGTCCTCCCCGTCAGGACTCCCGGCGGCATCCAACGCATCCGCGTCCTCGGGCGCGGGCAGGGCCTCGAAGAGCTCGGTCTTCCCGCCCGGGGCGGCCTCGTCCGGCTCGCTCTCGGAGGGGTCCGCGGAGGCGACCCAGGCCGCGACCGCCTCCCTCAGCGGATCGCGGTCGCGCGCCGCGGAACCGGAGGACCCTCCGGAGCCGTCTTCGGGATCACGCGGCCGGAACACCGCCGCCCTCGGGTCGCGCCCCTCCGAGGACTCCGTCGCCCCCGACGTTCCTTCATCAACCGACTTGTCGGGGGACTCGCCCGCCACCAGTTCCTCCTCGATCGCCACCACGTCCGGCTGTCCGAATGTCTAACAGTGTCCCGTCTCGGGGGCATCGCCCCCGTGCTAGACGAGAACGACATAGCTGATGGTTCCCCCGCAAAGCGGTCAGGCGCTCTCGACAGATGAATGTGAGAGGCGTCACCCTGTCACTCATCCACGCGGGGAGGCATGGATGGGCAGGAGCCGCAGAACGATTCCGGAGGAGCTTCTGTTGCTCGCCTTGGACCCGACCACGGGCACCACGGCGCAGCCGCAGACGCTCGACCTCGGCCTGGCCGGGGCACAGCTAGTGGAGCTGGCTCTGGCAGGACGGATAGCCCCTGATGGGGATCGTATCGCCGTGGTGATGCCACGGCCGACAGGAGATCCAACTCTGGACTCCGCACTGGAGCTGCTGCGCAGGCGTGGCAGCCCGGTCCGGGCGGTCCACTGGATCGGCGGGCCCCGACTGGGGCTCCGCCAGGTGTACCTCGCTCACTTGGAGCGCTGCGGCATGGTCAGTGCCGTCGCGGGCCAGATGTGCGGGGTGTTGCCGACGACTCGCTACCAAGCGACCGACACGGCGATCAGCCGGGAGATCCGTGCCCGGCTGGACAGTGCGATCCGCACCGGTGTACCGCCGGACCCGCGGACCGCGGCGCTTGCCGCACTGGCCCACGCGGTCGGACTCGGCAAGCACCTGTACCCCGGCAACGAGGGGCGGTCGTCACGATCCCGGCTGCGGGATCTGATCCGGCACGACCCGATGGGCGGTCTGGTGGCACACGCCGTCATGGACGTCCAGAACGGTGTGGCGGCACAGCCACGCCGTGACCGAGCACCGGCCCAGCCGGCCGCCCGGACCGCGACGGCAGCCGTTCCGCTGCAGCCGCGCCGGACGGGTGCGATGGCCCGCGCGGCCGCGCACTGATCCACCGGCGGACACACAGCACCGCAGCACCGCAGCACCGCAGCACGCGTAATGCCACCACCGTGACCGGTGTCCCAGGACCCGGTCCGGAAACCGTCGACGCGCGGGGTGGCGGGGCCGGCCCACCGGCCATGACGGGGCGGACGGTGTCGCCGCTCGCGAGATAGCCGAGGGCGACTCCGAGGGC
>NZ_JBEXOV010000037.1:0-69438 GCF_040611715.1 Streptomyces sp. NPDC006544
CCGACCCCAAGCCCTACATCTGGACCAAGACCGCAGACGAGATCCTCGAACGCCTCGCCAGCTATCTGAACAGAATTCCCGACTCAGAACACTAGTGCTGGTACGCGGCGATCGAGATGCCGACGTAGTGCGCCACGAACGCGGCGAGCGTCAGCGAGTGGAAGACCTCGTGGAAGCCGAAGAAGCGCGGCGAGGGGTTCGGGCGCTTCATGCCGTAGATGACGCCGCCCGCGCTGTAGAGGAGGCCGCCGACGACGACGAGCACCAGGACGGTGATCCCCCCGGTCCGCAGGAAGTCGGGGAGGAAGAAGACCGCCGCCCAGCCCATGGCGATGTAGCAGGGCGTGTACAGCCAGCGCGGGGCGCCGACCCAGAAGACGCGGAAGGCGATGCCGGCCGCGGCCGCGATCCAGACCGCCCACAGCAGGGTCCGCCCGCTGGAGGGCGGCAGGAGCAGCACGGTGAGCGGGGTGTAGGTGCCCGCGATGATCAGGAAGATGTTCGCGTGGTCGAGCCGGCGCAGCACGGCTTCGCCGCGCGGGCCCCACGTGCCGCGGTGGTAGACGGCGCTGACGCCGAAGAGGAGGCAGGCCGTGAGGATGTACACCCCGCACGCCACGCGGGCCCGGGTCGAGTCGGTGAAGGCCATGAGGACGATGCCGGCGATCACCACGGCGGGGAACATGCCGGTGTGCAGCCAGCCGCGCATGAGCGGCTTGGCCTCCGGATCTGCCGGTTCGACCACCGGAGCGGCCACGGCAGCAGCGTCAGAAGTCATGACGACCATGCTACCTACGGGTGCGTAGGTTTCCGTTGGTGCGCTTTACGGAAGATTGACCGGAGTGGCGATGCTCACGTGAGAAGCCCTCTGGACATATGCGCACACGCACCGGATGATCAGATGAGTGCAGTCGACACCGGATGAGCGGAGCGCGAAGCGTCCGGGTCGCGGCCCCCACGGGGCAAACACCCATCAAACCCTCAACAAGGAGCGATCGTGGCGCGCGACATCGCGGCTGGCACCACTTCCGACGTCCCCACCAACCATCAGGAGCTCGTCTCCTGGGTCGGTGACATCGCAGCCCTCACTCAGCCGGACCGCATCGTCTGGTGTGACGGTTCCGAGGCCGAGTACGAGGCCCTCTGCGAGGAGCTCGTCTCCAAGGGCACCTTCAAGAAGCTGGACCCGGCCAAGCGCCCGAACTCGTACTACGCGGCCTCCGACCCCTCCGACGTCGCGCGCGTCGAGGACCGGACCTTCATCTGCTCCGAGAAGGAGGAGGACGCGGGCCCGACCAACCACTGGAAGGCCCCTTCCGAGATGAAGGAGCTCTTCGCCGGAAAGGGCGAGGAGGGCGGCATCTTCCGCGGCTCCATGAAGGGCCGCACGATGTACGTCGTCCCCTTCTGCATGGGCCCCCTCGGCTCCGAGCTCTCCGCGATCGGCGTCGAGATCACCGACTCCGCCTACGTCGCGGTCGCCATGCGCACCATGACCCGCATGGGCAAGGCCGTCCTCGACGAGCTCGGCACCGACGGGTTCTTCGTCAAGGCCGTCCACACCCTCGGCGCTCCGCTCGCCGAGGGCGAGGCCGACGTGCCGTGGCCGTGCAACACCACCAAGTACATCTCGCACTTCCCGGAGACCCGCGAGATCTGGTCCTACGGATCGGGCTACGGCGGCAACGCCCTGCTCGGCAAGAAGTGCTACGCCCTGCGCATCGCGTCCGTCATGGCCCGCGACGAGGGCTGGCTCGCCGAGCACATGCTGATCCTCAAGCTCACCCCGCCGCAGGGCGAGGCCAAGTACATCGCCGCCGCGTTCCCGAGCGCCTGCGGCAAGACGAACCTGGCCATGCTGGAGCCCACCGTCCCCGGCTGGACGGTCGAGACGGTCGGCGACGACATCGCCTGGATGCGCTTCGGCGAGGACGGTCGCCTGTACGCGATCAACCCCGAGGCCGGCTTCTTCGGCGTCGCGCCCGGCACCGGCGAGCACACCAACGCCAACGCCATGAAGACGATGTACGCCAACACCGTCTTCACCAACGTCGCGCTCACCCCGGACGGCTCCGACGTCTGGTGGGAGGGCATGACCGAAGAGGCGCCCGCCCGGCTGATCGACTGGAAGGGCAACGCCTGGACCCCGGAGTCCGCCCGGACAGCGGATGGATACAGCCCGGCGGCCCACCCCAACGCCCGCTTCGCCGTCCCGGCCTCCCAGTGCCCGACGATCGCCGCCGAGTGGGAGGACCCCAAGGGCGTCCCGATCTCCGCGATCCTCTTCGGCGGCCGCCGCGCTTCCGCCGTCCCGCTGGTCACCGAGTCCTTCGACTGGAACCACGGCGTCTTCATCGGCTCGAACATCGCGTCCGAGAAGACCGCCGCCGCCGAGGGCAAGGTCGGCGAGCTGCGCCGCGACCCCTTCGCCATGCTGCCGTTCTGCGGCTACAACATGGGCGACTACATGGGCCACTGGATCGACGTGGCCAAGGGCAAGGACCAGTCCAAGCTCCCGAAGATCTACTACGTGAACTGGTTCCGCAAGAACGACGCGGGCAAGTTCGTATGGCCGGGCTTCGGCGAGAACAGCCGTGTCCTGAAGTGGATCGTCGGGCGCCTCGACGGCTCCGCCGAGGGAGTCGAAACCCCCATCGGCATCCTGCCGACCGTCGCGTCCCTGGACACCGACGGCCTGGACCTGCCGACCGCCGACCTGGAGTTCCTGCTCACGGTCGACAAGGAGGTCTGGCGCGACGAGGCCTCGCTGGTCCCCGCCCACCTCAACACCTACGGCGACCACACTCCCAAGGAGCTGTGGGACCAGTACGAGGCACTGGTGCAGCGCCTGGGCTGACCTCGCCCCCATGAACCGGCGGCCGGCTGTCCCCGGCCGTAGGACGACGCGGGATGTTCCGACCTAGGATTCCCTGCGACCTTCCAAATAGGTCGTATGCGTCTGCTGACGGCGGACCTCTGTTTCACGGAGGTCCGCCGTCAGTCGTTCCGCCTCCTCGTGCAGCAGCGACAGCTGCCGCACCAGGTGGCGTTCCGGCGCCTCACCGCCCGGTGCGAGCCGGGTCCACCAGCGGGTCCGGTGGTAGGTGTCCACGCACTCGGGCACGTCCGTGCGGATCGCCCGGGTCAGCGCGTGCACGGCCTCCGGCTCGGTGGCCAGGACGCCGGCCACCCAGCCCGGCTCCAGCATCCCCGCGTACAGCTCCAGCAGCCCGGCCAGGATCCCGGCCGGCTCCCCGGGCAGGTCCACCTCGGCCACGTACTCCCGCAGCCGCGCGAAGTCCTGCCGTACGAAGCGCAGCTCCTCCTCCGGTTCCGGCGGCACCGGCGGCGCCACCCGCTCGGGCGGGGCGACGAGCGCCCCCGCCGCGTACAGCCCGGCGACCACCGCGGGCCAGTACGCGCCGGCCACCCCGGTCAGGGTCAGGCCCACGCCGACCAGCCCGCAGGCGCTGCCCGCCAGATTCTTCCCCGACTCCAGGAAGTCCAGTGCCCGCCCGGCCGCCCTACTGGTAGCCACGGATCTCCTCGAAGGCGCCGTCCAGCGAACCGTTGCCGTCGGTGGCGTCGAAGAGGCGTCCCCCGGTCAGTTCGGTGATGTGGCCGAGCTCCTTTCGGTCCGAGTCCCCGAAGAGCACCGCGAAGACCGGCGTGTGCCTCTGCGCCTCCGGCAGCCCCGCGTAGAAGGTGTCGAATTCCTTCACCCGGTCGCCGCTCTCCCCGTCCGTCATCAGCACGATCGAGGTGAAGGCGTCCGCGCCCCCCTGCCCGAGGTGCTGGTACGCCGCCTTCAGGCTGCCGTACACGGCCGTGCCCCCGTCCGGCTCCAGCGCCTTCACGTCACCCCGGAGGGCATCCAGGGCCGGGCCCGGATTGCCCGGCTCCACCACGTGGGTCAGTACCTCCTTCACCTTGTCGCCGAAGGGCAGGAGCGTCACCTCCTCGCGGTCCCGGAAACGCCGGCCCGTCCCCGAAGTCCCCGTCCCCGTCAGCTCGGTGAGCGCGCTCTTCAGCCGCCCGATGCGGTCGTCCTCGCCCATCGAGCCCGAGGTGTCCAGCACGTACACCGTGCGCGAGGGCCGGCGCAGCTCGTTCTCGTAGGAGGCCAGCAGGCCGTCCGCCACGGACCGGGTGCCGGGGAAGGGCAGCTCGCGCCGCTTGTCCGCGCTCAGGCCGGCCGCCGGCGTCACCCCGGCCGCCACCGGCCGGCGGAAGGTCTTCTCGGTGATCGCCTTCTGGGCCTCGGCTCCGCTCAGATAGTCGGTCAGCGTCCGGCCCGACGCGCGGGCCCCGGCCGGGGCCGAGGTCAGCAGGGTCAGCGGGTAGTGGGCGGTGACCACGCCGTCGACCGGCCGGATCACCGTCAGGTCCGTCTTCGCGTCCCGGTTCATGGACAGCAGCACCGACTCGTAGTTCACCAGCGCGTCCACGTCCCCGCGCCTCGCGTACGCCGTCGCCAGCCAGCCCGAGGAACCCGACGTCAGCTTCTGCCCGGTGAAGAACTCCTTCAGCATCGGCCGCGCCTTCGCCACGTCCGCGTCGGTCAGCGCCGCCTGCGCCCCCGAGAGCCCCGAGGCGACCGAGACCAGCGCGGAGAAACCGGAGTGCGAGCGCACCGGGTCGGTCATCCCGTACGTCAGCTTCCCCGCGGCCACCGCCTGATGGACGGCCGACCAGGTGACCTCCTCGGGCTTCCACCCGAGCCGGGCCAGCGCCTGCGGCTTCACGCCGATGGCGACCGGCGAGGACATCACCGGGGTCTCGCTCGACAGCTTGCCCGCCGCCTCGGGCCGCAGCCGCAGATAGTCGTTGGAGGAGAGCCAGACCGCGTCGTACTTCCCGTCCGCCTTGCCCGAGGCGATCTGCTCGACCGCGTCCAAGGTGCCGGACGCGGTCAGCTCCACGCTCACCCCGGTGGCTGTCTTCGCCGCCTTCAGCACCTCGTCCATGTCGGAGAGCTCGCTGGAGGCCAGCACCCGCAGCGTGCCCTCCTGGTACACCGACTGCTTCGGCGTGCCGGGGCCGCCGCCCGGGCGGCCGTCGGAGGTGCAGGCGGCCGTCCCGAGCAGGGCCGCGACCAGGGCCACCGCGGCGGCGAGCCTTCTGCGCAGCACGGCGCCGCGGACGCCGATGCCGTTCATCGGGCCCCGCCTTCCAGGGCGTTCGCGGTGCGGGTGCGCGCCAGGTGGGCCGAGGCGGTCCGGAGCTCGCCGGTCAGGGACTCCACGGTGGCCGCCATGTTCTCCGTCGCCCGCACCGTGAAGGTGTCGATGGCGTCGAGGGTCTTGTAGATCTGTGCGAAGGCCGTGCGCAGGGTTTCGGCCCCCACCGCAGGATCGGCGGCGATCCGCTGGATCTCCCCGCTCTGCGTGGACAGCATCTGCGCGTTGCCCCGGATGAGGTCCTCGGTGGTGTCGCGCAGGGTGTTGACCTGCTCGATCACCTTCTGCTGGCTGTCGAGCGCCGAAGCCAGCATCACCGCGATCCGCAGCGCGGACACCGTGGTGGTCGCGGCCCGCTCCACGCCCTTGATCAGCTCGTCGTTGTTGCGCCGGACCACGTCCATCGCCAGGTAGCCCTGCGCGCAGACGGCCAGTTGGGTCAGCAGGTCCTGGTGCTTCTGACGGACCGGGAACAGCACGTCCACGCGCAGCGCGTCGGCCTGCCCGGGATCGGGCTGGGCGGCGATCCGTTCCTCCACGGCCGCGTCTAGGGCCTCGGTGAGCACCGCGTACTCCTGGAGCTTGCCCATGGTCTCCCACAGCCGGGCCCGCTCGGTGTGCAGGGCCGCGTTGTCGCGGCGCAGCTCGTCCTGGCCGCCGCGCAGGGCGCCGACGATCCGGTGGAGGGCCGCCTGGGAGGAGGCGTACTTGGCCACGTGGTCGCGGAGCCTGTTCCCGCCGGGCAGCTTCGCGATGAGCCTGCCGATCCCCTTGGCCGGCGAGTCGCTCGGATCCAAGTCGCTCACGGTGCGCCGCAGTTCGACCAGCGAGTTCGCCACCCGGGCCTGGGCGTCGCCGCCACCGTCGGCGCCGAGGGAGCGTACGGCCCGGTCCAGCATCCGGTTGGACTGCTGGGCGGCGCTGCGGATGTCGGCGGAGCCGAGGCCCGCGATCTCCCCGATGCGGTGCGCGAACTCGGGGGAGCGGCTGTCGATGCCGGCCAGCGAGCCGACGTAGTCCCCGGCCCGCCGGGTCATCTCGTCGCGCACCCCGTCCTGGAGCGGTACGAGGCCGGAGGCCTGCTCCCGCTTGACGGGGGCGACGGGCTCGGGAGCGGTGAGGACGAGCGGGCCCTCTTCGGGCGGTGTCGGTGTCATGGTCTGTGTCCCCCTAGCCCTTGGCGCGCGCGGCCAGCGCCATCAGGTTCGTGACGGTCGGGGCGCCGACCTGGCGGATGCCGGTCAGCCCCGGATTGAGGTAGGCGGTGTAGGGCGCGGTCGCGGCGGTGAACTCCGCGAGCCCCTCCTGGGGCCGGAACCCGTGGCGGATCTCCAGCGCGCGCAGGGCCGGGTCGGAGACCAGGAGGGCGCCGAGGCCCTTGGCGTTCTCACTGATCGGCACGTAGGTGTGCGGGGAGTTGACGGTGGTGTCCGGGTAGAGGACCACCATGTCGCCCGGAGCCTGCTTCTGCAGGAGCAGGCTGGCCACCTGGGACTCGTAGGCCAGGATGAGCGGTTCGCCGCTGCCGCTGAGGAAGGCCCGGAAGGGGTCGTCGGTGGACTGCGGCATGGCGCCCTGGACGGAGATCAGCTTGCGCATCAGGGGCGCGGTGCGCTCGATCCCCGCGTCGTCGGAGACGACGGTGGAGTGGTTGGCGACGTTCGAGGTCGTGGCGAGGAAGAGCGCGCCCGAGTTGGAGGTGGCCGGATCGGTGGTCCGGATGAACACCGTGCCGTTCAGCTCGGTGTAGGCGCTGGTGCCGCCCTGGAGCTCCTGCCAGCTCTTCTGTCCGTCCACGGCCTTCAGGTACGGGCCGAGGAGGAGCGTGCCGGAGTTCTTGCCGGTCGTCTCCGCGAGCCCGTGGTCGGTGAGGACCTTGGCCGCGTTGGCGCGGGCGACGACGACGAGCGGGGAGAAGAAGGGCTTGCTGGTCTGGGCGCCCTTCAGTCCGGCGGCCGTCTCGATCTCCGTGGCGGGTTCGCTGCTGCCGGGGAAGGCGAAGTCGAACTCCTCGAGGGCGAGCTGGTCCATCGCCCAGGAGCCCGAGGTCTCCGTCTTCACGATGTAGCCCTTGTCCTTCAGGGCCTTGACGACGTCGGGGTCGCGGAAGAACTCGGATTTCTCCGAACCGATGACGCCGTGCACGGTCTTCGTTGCCGTGCCCTCCGGCTTCTGTCCTCCGAGCGCGATGACGGCTGCCACGCCGCCGATCAGGAGGACCGCCAGGGCGATTCCTAGGATGCGTCTCACGGGTGCAGAGTGCTCGCGGAAACCCACATTCCGCGCCGGGTCGGGTGAACGGGGAGTGACCAGGCGGTCCCACTTCGAAATGCTGTGTGGGCCCGTGGGTGCTGGTGGGCGGGGCGGGCGGCCGGGAGGATCGTGCCATGGGCGTGAGCGCGTTGAAGTGGCAGGGCTGGCTGGTCTCCCTGGTGTGCGTGGCGGGGCTGCTGGTGTTCGCCCCGCTGGGGCTGTACGTGTGGGCGGGGGACGCCCCGGCGCCGCGCCCGGCCTCCGCGGCGGCGCAGGACGTACGGATCACGGACTGCCGAATCGATCCCGCGAGCCGGCGGGTGACGGCCTCGGTCGAGGCGGTGAACCGCTTCCCGTACGGCGGCGCCTACGTGGTGACCGTGGAGTTCCGGGCGCAGGCGCATCCGGAGCCCGGCGACCGCGGCGCGCAGGTGCTGGTCAAGGTGCCGGGGGTGCTGCCCGGGGCCACCGAGCACGGTGAGGCGGTGGGTCCCGTGTGGCCGCCGGCCCAGGTCCCGTGGTGCGGTGTCGCGGCGGCGGAGTTCGACCCGGCGGCGGCCTCGGCGCCGTAGCGGGACCGCGCGGGGCAAGGGCGCCCGGTCCGGAGCCTCAGCGGCCCCGGACCGGGGCCGTCAGTGGGCGCCGACGAGCTCGAGCGCGGCGCTGTGGGCGTTCATGCGCTCGGCGGCGAGGATGGCGACGGTCGTGTCGGCGCGGGAGGCGGCGACGAGCAGCGCACGGGCGGCGAGGTCGTGGGCCTGCTGGTGCAGGGCGGCGACGGCCTCGGCGTCGTGGCCGGGGGAGCGGGGCGCGCGGGTCGGCTGCGCTCCGCGCAGACGTGCCACCTGGGCGGCGATGCCCGCGGCGGCCGCTTCGAGGCCGAGCTCGTCGGTGACGGCGAGCAGGGCGGCGAGGTGACCGCCGAGCTGGATGTCCAGCGCTTCGGAGCGGCTGCTGCGCGGGTAGTCGCTGCGGCGGCCGTCCATGCGGGGATCGACCGGCTTGGTGCGGATCGGCTCGTACATGAGAGGGCCTCCTGCGGGGTCAGGAGACCATCCTACATTGGATTCGTTCTAAAGTTGAGCTGGATCCTGTCGTGCTTCCCCGGCGGACCTTTCCGGTCATGGCGCCACTAGGGCTGGCCGTAGCCCTCGAGGAAGTTCCCGATGCGCGTCACGGCGTCGCCCAGGTCCTTGGCGTTGGGCAGGGTCACGATCCGGAAGTGGTCCGGCTCGGGCCAATTGAAGCCCGTGCCGTGGACGACCATGATCTTTTCCTCGCGCAGCAGGTCGAGGACCATCTGCCGGTCGTCCTTGATCTTGTAGACGGACGGGTCCAGCTTCGGGAAGAGGTACAGGGCGCCCTTGGGCTTCACGCAGGTGATGCCGGGGATCCGCGTGAGCAGGTCGTACGCCGTGTCGCGCTGCTCGAGCAGCCGGCCGCCCGGCAGGACCAGGTCGACGATCGACTGCCGGCCGCCGAGGGCGGTCGCGATCGCGTGCTGCGAGGGCATGTTGGCGCAGAGCCGCATGTTCGCCAGGATCGTCAGGCCCTCGATGTAGGAGGACGCGTTCTTCTTGGGCCCGCAGACCGCCATCCAGCCGGCCCGGAAGCCGGCGACGCGGTAGTTCTTGGAGAGGCCGTTGAAGGTGAGGGTCAGGAGGTCCGGGGCGATCGCGGCGGTGTTCGTGTGCGTGGTGCCGTCGTAGAGGATCCGGTCGTAGATCTCGTCCGAGCACACGATCAGGTTGTGGCGGCGGGCGATGTCCGTCAGCCCGCGCAGCATCTCGTCGTCGTAGACGGCGCCGGTCGGGTTGTTCGGGTTGATGATCACGATCGCGCGGGTGCGGTCGGTGACCTTGCGCTCGATGTCGGCGAGGTCCGGCATCCAGTCGGACTGCTCGTCACAGCGGTAGTGCACGGCGGTGCCGCCGGCCAGGCTGACGGAGGCCGTCCACAGCGGGTAGTCCGGCGCCGGGACGAGCACCTCGTCGCCGTCGTCGAGCAGTGCCTGCATGGACATCTGGATCAGCTCGGAGACCCCGTTGCCGAGGTAGATGTCCTCGACGTCCAGGTCGATGCCCTTGGTCTGGTAGTGCTGCATCACCGCGCGGCGTGCGGACAGCAGCCCCTTCGCGTCCCCGTACCCGTGGGCGTTGCCCAGGTTGCGGAGCATGTCCTCAAGGATCTCCGGCGGGCAGTCGAAGCCGAAGGCCGCGGGGTTGCCGGTGTTGAGCTTGAGGATGCGATGACCTGCCGCTTCGAGCCGCATGGCCTCTTCGAGCACGGGCCCGCGGATCTCGTAGCAGACATTGGCGAGTTTCGTTGACTGGATCACCTGCATGACGGGAGCTTACGGGGCCCGGTGCGGGCGCGCCGAGCTATTTGGGCTCGGGGCACGACGCGCGATATGTACCGTTTCGCGCGATGCGGGGGTGAGGGTGGCGCGGATCCTTGGAAACGGGTGCCGCCATGCTGCTCCGGCCTGCGGAATGAGTGGCCCCCGCCCTTGGCCCCCGGCCGGGGTGTTGCGCGCGTCACTGAGCCGTCAGGCCCCGAGATACGTCGTGGCCCCGGAGACGAGCGTGCCGACGACGAGGGCGCACACCGCGGCGGCGTAGCCGCCCGCCCACGCGCGGGAGGATTCCCGCGGCGTGCGCGTGCGCAGCAGGGCGTCCGCCGCGGTGGTGGGTGTGGAGCCTTGGCGCGCCGCGCCCTGGGGTGGGTTCCCGTCGGCAGCGACAGCGGCCTCCGCCCTGTACAGGGCGGAGGCCGACATGACGAGGGCGAGTCCCGTCGCTATCGACGGGATGGCCCTTTGATTGCGCGCGATGCAGATCACTCGACCATGCGATTCGGATGTGTGCGGCGGGGGCTCAGGCCGCCCCGATCGACCGCGAGACCGCGCCGCAGGCCGTGCGCACCCGGAGCCCACGGCCTGCGGCGTCCGGTCGTCCGAGGTGCCGATGGATCGTCATCCGGCTGACGCCCGGTCCGACGGCGCGGGCGCGGTCACTTCGCCTCGGCCTTCTGGATCTCGGCGAGCTCCTCGTCGGACTCGCGGCCCGGGGTGGGGAGGTTCCACCTGGTGATCGCGAAGCGGAAGACGGTGTAGTACACCGCGGCGAAGCACAGGCCGATGCCGGCCAGGCCCCACGGGTTGGACGCGATGCCGAGGTTGAGGAAGAAGTCGATGGCGCCGGCCGAGAAGCCGAAGCCGTCCTTCATCCCGAGTGCCCACGTGAGGGCCATCGAGACGCCGGTCAGGACCGCGTGGATGGCGTAGAGGACCGGGGCGATGAACATGAAGGTGAACTCGATCGGCTCCGTGATGCCCGTGACGAAGGCGGTGAGCGCGAGGGAGAACATCATGCCGCCGACGACCTTGCGGCGCTCGGGGCGGGCGCAGTGGACGATCGCGAGGCAGGCCGCCGGAAGGGCGAACATCATGATCGGGAAGAAGCCGGTCATGAACTGTCCGGCGCTCGGGTCGCCGGCGAGGAAGCGGGCGATGTCACCGTGCTTGCCGTCGAACTCGCCCGCCTGGAACCACGGGAAGGAGTTCAGGAGGTGGTGCATGCCGACGGGGATCAGCGCGCGGTTGGCGACGCCGAAGATGCCCGCGCCGACGGAACCGGAGTTGACCAGCCACTCGCCGAAGCCGTGGATGCCCCTGCCGAGCACCGGCCAGATCAGGCCCATGACGATACCGATGACCAGACCCGCCAGGGAGGACAGGATCGGGACGAGGCGGCGGCCGCCGAAGAAGCCGGCCCAGTCCGGCAGTTTGGTCCGGTAGAACTTCTGGAACAGCAGGGCGACGACGATGCCCATCACGACACCGCCGAGCACGCCGGCGTTGACGGGCGCCTCGACCAGGACCACCTGGTGGTCGACGACCTTCTCGATCTTCGGCACGCTGCCGTCGGTGAAGGTGCCCAGCACGTTGGCGAAGACCAGGTAGCCCGCGACGGCCGCGAGGCCGGTGGAGCCGTCGGCCTTCTTCGCGTAGCCGACCGCGATGCCCACGGCGAAGAGCATCGCCAGATTGGCGAAGATCGCGTCGCCGCCGGCGGCCATGTACGTGGCTATCTTGTTGCACCAGGACGGCAGGGACTCGCTTCCGAGCATGTCGCCCTGGCCGAAGCGCATCAGCAGTGCGGCGGCCGGCAGTACGGCGATGGGAAGCATCAGGCTGCGGCCCAGGCGCTGCATGACCGCCATCGCGGCGGAGTTCTTCTTGGCAGACGGGGCCGTCTGCTCGGCTTTGCTCACGTTGCTCGCTCCTGGGAAACGGGTGTGTTGCCGGGGCAGGGCAGCGCTTGTGTGGGCTGGGCAACAGCGAAGGAAAATGCGCCATTTGAAGCGCATTCTTCAGTTGTAACACGATTAAAAGCCCATAAACGGACCGGCGGACAAGCTGTGGACCAACGGCCCGGAGGGTGGGGACGGAAGGCCCCCGCGGCACGAGCCTTCCGTCGTTGCCGGAGGGCCCGGATACCGTGCGGGGGCGTGACCGAGGGGCGTGCCCGTCACGGTCCGCGACTTCGAGTAGCTCCGGGGTCCGCGCCGCGGCCCCGGAGCGGCGCTCAGCGCGTCCGGTACACGCGCAGCTGCGCGACCTCGAAGGACAGCTCCGTGACCTCGGGCTCCGGCGAGGGGTGGTACCTGCCCGCGGAGACCGAGAGGTTGACGATGATGTACGCGGACCAGCCGCGGCCCACACCCCTGCCGTCGCTGAAGACGCGGGCGCCGTTGACCCACCAGACGACCGAACTCCTCCCGAACTCGACCTTCAGGTCGAGCCACCCGCCGGGCCGGATCGCCGGGTCGCGGTAGTAGCGGTGCGCCTCCCGGACGTGGTTGGAGAGTTCCAGCAGGTCCGGGTTGTCGGGGTGGTACTCGAAGACGTCGATCTCCTGACCGCCGTCCCGCCAGGTCCAGATGGCCGGCCAGGCTCCCCGCTGCACCGGGAGTTTCACCCGGGCCTCCAGCACGTCGCCGGTGCGCAGCATGAAGCCCTCGTCGCTGCCCTCCGTGGTGAGCAGCCCGCTGTCCCAGTCGCCGTCGGGGCGCGGCGTCGCCCGGAAGACCCCGCCGCGGCTGTAGGCGGGATCGGTGACGAGGTGGTCCAGCTTGTTGTCGCCCGGGTTGACCGGGCCGCCGTCGGGATAGGCCCACGAGCGGCCTGCGATCCACTGGGTGGGAGAGGTGAAGTCGGCGGTGAAGACGGGGGTGCGGCGCGGGCGTACCAGGTGCCGCAGCCGGTCGAGCATGTCCGAGGCCATGACTGTGATGTGCCCGCCAGGAAGCGCCGCACACCCGAAAGCTCACTCTTAGCGATCGTGCGGCGACTCTGGGCTAGCGCGGGCGGGTCAGCGCTCGATGATGACCAGCGGGATCTCCCGGGGAGCGGCTGCGGCCTGGTGGTCCTCGTACGCCGGCCAGAGGGCGGTCATGAACTCCCAGTACGTCTCGCGCTCCGCCGGCGTGGCCGTGCGCGCGCGGGCCTGTGCGGTCAGGGCTCCGACCTGGACGCGGACCTCGGGGTGGGCGGTGAGGTCGCGGTACCAGGAGGGGACGCCCCCCGCGCCGTCGGCGGCGGTCGCCAGGACGATGTGCCGGGCCCCGTCCCTGCCGTAGATCAGCGGGGTGCGGACCGCGCGGCCAGAGATCCGGTCGAGCGTGGTCAGCAGCAGGGTCGGGACGCCGCGCCACAGATGGCCGTCGGCGCCGGAGGTGTCGACGTAGGCGCGCACGTGCGCCAGCCGCGGACCGGCCGGCGGGTCGGCCGGGTGGTCCCAGTCGACGGCCGGGCCGTCGGCGGTGGCGGAGCTCGCCGTCGTGGAGCCCGCGGCGGTGGCGGGGCTCTGGGCGCCGGCAGGCGCGCCGGTCTTCGTCTGCATCGTGCGTCGTCCTTCGGGTCGGCCCCCCGCACGGCCTAACGAGCGTCCATCGACTCTGGATGCGCACGGGGCGGTGCGCACGTCGGGGCGGGGCGGTGGCCGCTGTGCGGAGCCGGCCCCGCACCGCCCCTCCTCGGGCTGATCCGGGTCTACGGGAGGTAGCGCTCGAGGGCTTTCGCACCCTCCTTCTCGATCAGCTTGCGCGCCTTCTCCACCCGTTCCGGAGTCGGGTCCTGGCCGCGTGCCATCACGAGGTCCTCGGGGTCGTACGCGCGCTCCGAACCCGTGTAGAGGTGGGCCGGGCGCTGGGGCTGCTGGTCCGATTCACTGTCCATGGCTACCTCCTGCTGTGTCCCCCTGGCCCCATCCTGCGGCGGCGTCCCCATGAACGCACGTCGGCACGGCGAGGCCCCGACGGCGAGGCCGGGCGGGGGCCCGACCGAGGCGCCGTGCGGGCGGGGCCGCGTCGGCGGAGCGCCACCTCAGCCGGTGGTGACCGCCAGCGCGGCCGTCAGGGCGACGATCGAGCCGCAGATGCCGAGGTTGGCGATCTTGTGCTCCCAGAACACCGCCGCGAACTCCCGGATCGTCGCGCTCGGCCAGAAGTACTTCGCCGTGGGCGAGCCCAGGACCTGGCCGTTCACCCCGGCCTTGCGGGCCATCATCGCCGCCCGGAAGGCGTGGAAGTCGTTGGTGACCACCACGCAGCGGTAGCCGGGGTCGCCGGCCTCCATGACCGCCCGGCTGAAGGCGAGGTTCTCCTCCGTCGTGCGGGAACGGTCCTCCAGCCGCAGGTGCTCCTCCGGGACGCCCTCGGCGATCAGCCAGTCGGCCATCGCCCGCGCCTCGGCGAGCTTCTCGTCGCTCCCCTTGCCGCCCGAGGCCAGCAGCAGCGGCGCCCGCCCGCCCCGGGCGATCTGGGCGTCGTGGATCTCCCGGCCCTTGCGCAGCCGCGAGGCGAGCAGCGGCGGGACCCGGTCGCCGCCGATCAGTCCGGAGCCCAGCAGCACCACGTAGTCGACGTCGCCGCGCACCTTGATCCGGCCGTAGAGGTAGGCGTAGGCGAGGAAGCAGAGGAAGAGGAAGGAGACGTACCCGGCGAGGAGGACCACACCGCCCGCCACCGCGTCCCCCGTTCGGGAGCGCCCGCTGCCCAGGGTCAGGACGAACGCGATCAGGGCGAAGATCCCCGCCCCCGCGGCGAAGGAGAGCAGGGTGCCCGGGCTGCGGCCCTCTTTGCGGACCATGGTCAGGCCGTTGCCGATCAGGAAGAGGCCGAGGGCGACCGTGCCGAGCGCGGGCACCAGCAGGACGACCGCGACGACGGCCGTGCCCAGTCCGTGGGGCAGGTCCGGGACCAGGGTGAGCAGGCCCGCCGACAGGAAGATGAAGGTGAGGCCCAGGTAGATCGCGTTGCGGAAGCGCCGACGGTCCGCCCGCACGCTCACGCCGAAGAGGGCGAGGAAGAGAACGGCGGGGACGAAGGCGAACATCCCCTCATCGTAGGCGGGCCGCACGGACCTGAGGGAAGGACCGCCTCCCTCTGACGCGGCGCTAGCGGCCGGCGTGCGGGGTCCGGCGGACCGAGCGGCCCGCCAGGACGTCCGTCCTGCGCCCGTCGCGCATGACGAAGCGTCCGTCGATCAGGACGTGCGGGATCCCGGCAGGCAGTGCGCGCGGGCGCTCGTACGTCGATCCGGCCGCGACCGTCAGCGGATCGAAGAGGACGAGGTCCGCGCGGTGGCCCACCCGGACGGTTCCCCGGTCGGGCAGCCGCAGCCGCGCCGCCGGGCGGCCCGACAGGTGCGCGACGCACTCCTCCAGCGAGAGGACGCCCAGCTCGCGCACGTAGTGTCCGAGGTAGTGCGGGAAGGTGCCGTACGCCCGGGGGTGCGGTTTCGCGCCCTGCAGGATGCCGTCCGAACCGCCCGTGTGGACGGGGTGGCGCATGATCGTCCGGACGTTCTCCTCGTGCCCCACGTGCTGCAGGATGCTCGTGCCCAGCCGGTCGCCCAGCAGGAGCCGCCGGGCCGTCTCCCAGTCCCGCAGGCGCGTGCCGACGTACGCCCCGTGGGCCGCGTCCGTGGTCCCGGCGATCTCGATCGTCGACCAGTCCACCGGAACGCCGTGACAGCCGTCGGAGCCCTCCACCTCCAGCGCGTACCGGATCCGCTCGGACGCGGCGTCGTCGCGCAGCCGGGCGAGGACCGCCTCGGGACCGCCCTCGTTGGCCCAGCCGGGAAGGAGGGCGACGAGCGTGGTGCATCCGGGGGTGTACGGGTAGCTGTCGAGGCTGATGTCGCAGCCCTCGGCCAGGGCCCCGTCGAGGAGGGCGAGCAGCTCGCCCGCCCGGCCCCGGTTCTCGCCGAAGTTCATCGTGGCGTGCGCGAGGTGCAGCGCGCACCCGGCCTCGCGGGTCAGCTCGACCATCTCGGCGTAGGCGGCGAGCGCGCCGCGGCCGTAGGAGCGGTGGTGCGGGCAGTAGTAGCCGCCGTAGGAGGCGACGACCCGGCACAGCTCGGTCAGTTCCGCACCGGACGCGTACATGCCGGGGGTGTAGGTGAGCCCGGAGGACATGCCCACGGCGCCCTGCTCGAGGCCCTCCGCGACGAGCGCGCGCATCCGGTCGAGCTCGGCGGGAGTGGCGGGACGGTCGCCCCAGCCGACGGCGAGGGCGCGGACGGTGCCCTGGGGGACGAGGTAGGCGGCGTTGACGGCGGCGCCCCGCGCGTCGAGACGGTCCAGGTAGCCGCCCACCGTGCGCCAGTCGAAGTCGATGTCCTCGCCCGTGCCGTTCCAGCCGGCGACGGCCACCCGCACCTCGGCCAAGGTCCGGTCGTCGACGGGGGCGTAGGACAGTCCGTCCTGACCGAGCACCTCGAGGGTCACGCCCTGGGCGGCCTTCGCGCTGTGGTCCGGATCGCGGAGCAGTGCGAGGTCGCTGTGGGCGTGCATGTCGACGAAGCCGGGGGCGAGGGCCAGGCCGTCGGCGTCGAGCGTCTCCCGCCCGCCGCCGCGGATCCTCCCCACCTCAGCGATGCGCCCGTCGTGGACGCCGATGTCGGCGGTGTACGAGGGCCCGCCCGTGCCGTCGACGACGCGGGCCCCGCGGATGACCAGGTCCATGGACTAGAAGAACGTCCGGACGTAGTCGGTGACCGTGCCGTCGGCCTCCACGACCGGGATCAGCGGCCACTTCTCGAAGATCGTGCACGGGTGGGACATGCCGAGCGCCACCCAGTCGCCGACGTTCAGGTCCTCGGCGCCGTCCGTCTCCAGCCAGGCGTGCTGGTCGGAGAGCTTCGTGACCCGCACGGACCCGGTGGCGGGACGCTCGGTGCCGTCGACCGGGTCGCGGACCAGCTCGACCTCGGGGAGCCCGAGGTCGTAGGCGATGTCGCGCTTGCCCGCGTTGACGAACGCCTGGGTGGGGGAGGGGCGGGAGACGACCTGCGTCCAGAGCCGGAAGGCGGGGCGCAGGCCGCCCTCCTCCGGGACCCGGTTGAAGGGGGTCAGGCGGGTGTACCAGCCGTGGTCGTGGGAGACGTACGCGCCCGAGCGCAGCAGCTTGAGGACGGGCCTCGACAGCTCGGGGAGCTCGGCGAAGACGTCGGCGACGGCGTCGAACCAGGCGGAGCCGCCGGCGCTGACGACGATCTCGTCGGGTCCGGCGCCGCCGTCCCCGCCGCCGGAGAACCGCCCGGCCCCGTCGAACTCGACGGCGAGCCCGGTGAGGCGGCGCAGGTACGCGTGCACGGACTCCGGGTCGGCGCCCGGGACCTCGGCCTCGTACCCGGCGATGCCGACGAGCCGCAGCGTCCGCGTCCGCGCCACGGCGTCGGCGACGGCCCGGCAGTCCTCGTCGCTGCGGGCCCCCGTCCGCGCGCCTTCGCCCGCGCCGAGCTCGACGACCACGTCCACGACCGCCGGCTGCCCCCGCAGCGCACGGTCCATCAGCTCGACCCCGCGCACCGAGTCGACGTAGCAGACGAACCGGAAGCCGGGGTCGGCGGCGAGTTCGGCGGCGACCCAGCGCAGGGCGGCGGCGTCGACGAGCTCGTTGGCGAGGAAGATGCGCTGGATGCCGAAGGCGCGGTAGACGCGGGCCTGATGGGGCACGGCGGCCGTGATCCCCCAGGCGCCGTGGGCGAGCTGACGCCGGAACAGCTGCGGCGCCATGCAGGTCTTGCCGTGCGGGGCGAAGGCGAGGCCGTGGGCCCGCGCGTACGTCTCGAGGGCGGCGAGGTTGTGGCTCAGCGCGTCGGCGTCCAGCGTCAGGACGGGCGTGGTGAACCCGCCGGTGTAGAGGTCCCGCCGCTCACCGGCGAGCTGCCCGACCGTGAGGCCCGCCCGCTCGGCGTCCGGCGGAAGTCCCTTGAACCGGTGGTCGACCGGTTCCCGGGCGAGGGCCTGGACGGGGTCGCTGGGCATGTGCGTGCCTCCCGGGGCGTCGCGAGTGCGCGGTGCGCGCACCGCGGGTGAGCCGTATCTGTGTTGCGTCCACTGCAACGGTCGTTGCGTGTGCCGCTGCATGCTGTCTAACATCCCGCATGACGGCGGGTCAACGGGGCCCGCGCCGCACGGAGGGACACCGGGTGAGCCAGTCGGTGGAACGGGCACTGCGGATCCTGCCCGCCCTGGCCGGGGGACCGGCCGGGCTCGGCGAGGTCGCCGAGGTGCTCGCCGTGCACAAGAGCACCGCCCTGCGACTGCTGCGCACCCTCCAGGAGCACGGCTTCGTCTACCGGCAGGGCGACGGCCGCTACCGGCTCGGGGCCTCCCTCTTCGCGCTGGCCGCGGAGTCCCTGGAGAACCTCGACGTCCGGGACATCGCCCACCCGCACCTCGTGGAACTCAACCGCACCACCGGCCACACGGTGCACCTCGCCCTCCACCAGGACGACGAGGTCGTCTACATCGACAAGGTGGACAGCCGCTACCCGGTGCGGATGTACTCCCGCATCGGCCGGCCCGTGCCGCTGACCGTCGCCGCCGTGGCCAAGCTGCTGATCGCCGACCTGCCGGAGGCGGAGCGCAGCGCCCTCGCGCACCGCATCGAGTACCCGGCGTACACCCCCCGCTCCACCCCCGACGCCGCCGCCTACCTCCGCGAACTGGAACGCGTCCGCGCACAGGGCTGGGCCACCGACCTCGGGGGCCACGAAGAGGCCCTGAACTGCCTCGCCGCGCCCGTCAGGGGCCCCGACGGGCGGGTCGTCGCCGCGATGTCCGTCTCCGCTCCCGGCGTGGTCGCCCCCGCCGAGGAACTGCTCGAACTGCTCCCCCTCGTCCGGCGGACCGCCGACGCCATCGGCCGTGAGTACTCAGGCTCGGGCCCCGCACAGGAAGACCGGTCATGACCGAGAAGACCGCCATCACCCCCGACACCCACACCGCGCCGCCCGCGAGGTTCTCGCACGGCGTGCGCAAGGGCAACATCCTCCAGGTCGCCGGCCAGGTCGGCTTCCTCCCGCACGTGGACGGACAGCCGCCCACCCCCGCCGGCCCCGCGCTGCGCGAGCAGACGCTCCAGACGCTGGAGAACGTCCGCTCCGTCCTGGAGGCGGGCGGCGCGAGCTGGGACGACGTGATGATGATCCGTGTCTACCTCACCGACACCGGCCACTTCGCCGAGATGAACGGCATCTACAACAGCTACTTCGAGGAGCAGGGCCTGAAGGAGGCCCCGGCCGCCCGGACCACCGTGTACGTGGGGCTCCCGGCCGGCCTGCTCGTCGAGATCGACGCCCTCGCGGTCCTCGGATAGCGGCGGGGGAGGCGGCGCCCGCGCTCCGGGCGCCGCCTCCGGCCGCGGTGCGCCGCACCCGACGGGCTGCGCCGCTCACGACGGACTGCGCCGCACCCGGCGGACATTGGGTACCCTCGCCGTTGACTTCGGGCGTCGGCAGGAGCTGAATCGCCGCTGGTGCCGCGTCAGGCAACGTTCGCCCTGCCGCGGCGTCCAAACGTTGCCTGACGCGGCACTAGCAGGGGGATGGTTCCTATGGGCAAGACACCTTCGGCCGAGTTCTTCCAACCGCTCAAGGCGGAGGACCCGGCCGTCGTCGGCGGCTACCGTCTGGCGGCCGTCCTGGGCGCGGGCGGCATGGGCAAGGTGTACCTCTCCTACACGCCGGGCGGCCGGCCCATCGCCATCAAGGTGATCCGGGCCGAGTTCGGCGAGGACCCCGAGTTCCGGCGGCGCTTCCAGCAGGAGGTGCGGGCCGCGCAGCGGGTCCAGGGCCTCTACACGGCACCGGTCATCGACTCGGACACCGAGGGCTCCCAGCCATGGCTGGCCACCGCCTACGTGCCCGGCCCCTCGCTCGCGCACGCCGTGTCCCTGCACGGCGGACTGCCCCCGCGCAGCGTGCTGTTGCTGATCGTCGGCGTCGCCGAGGCCCTCCACGTGATCCACGGGGCGGGCATCGTCCACCGGGACCTCAAGCCCGCCAACGTCCTCCTCGCCTCGGACGGCCCGCGCGTCATCGACTTCGGCATCGCCCGCGCGGCCGACAGCACCGCCCTGACCAACACCGGCGTCAGCATCGGCACCCCGGCGTTCATGGCGCCCGAACAGGCGTCGGCCGGCACGGTCACCCCGGCCACCGACGTCTTCGCGCTCGGCCAGATCGCGGCCTTCGCCGCGATCGGGGCGTCCGTCTACGGCGACGGCCCCTCGCACGCGGTGCTCTACCGGATCGTCCACGAGGACCCCGATCTCAGCGGGCTGCCCGAGGAGCTGCGGCCCGTGGTGACCCGCTGCCTGAGCCGCGACCCGGCCGACCGGCCGACCCTGACCGAGATCATCGAGCTGTGCAACGAGGCCTCGGACGAACCGCTGCGCCAGGGCGAGGACTGGCTGCCGCGGGCGGTCACCGGCTCCATCACCGAGCGGCTCCAGCTGCCCGCCCCGGCCCCCACTCCTCCGCCGCAGCCGCCCACCGCGGCGCCGCCGGCCCCGAGCACGCCTCCGACCCCGACCGAGTTCTCCCCGCAGCCGACGGCCCCGAACCCGCCCGCCGGTCCCACCGCCGGATCCCCGTACACGCCGGCCGGCGTGGCCGCCGCGCCGACGCAGGCCGCTCCGGCGCAGCCCGCCCCGGGGTCGGTGCCGCCCGGCTACCGGACGCCGCCCCCGTACACGCAGCCTCCGTCGGCGCAGTCCCCGTATCCGCAGTACCCGTACCCGCAGCACCCGTATCCGCAGCCCCAGCACACGCAGCCCACGTACGCGCCCGGCCACAGCACGCCGCCGGGCTTCCACGCCCCCGGGTTCGCGCCGCCGCGGCCGCCCCGCCGCAAGCGGACGGGGCTGATCGTCGCCGGGTCCGTCGTGGCCGTGGTCGTCGGGCTCGCGGTGATCGGCAACCTCCTGGGGGACGGGAAGGACAAGACCGGCGACTCCAAGGCGTCCGGCGGCAGTTCGGCCGGCGCCGGCGCCTCGGCGGGCGGCGGCCAGAAGCCGGCCGAACCGCAGCCGGTCTCGTACCAGGGCATCGACGTGCCGCAGAACCACGAGCTGAAGCTGGTGGACAACCCGCCGCGCCCGGCCGAGGAGCCGAGCGGCGCCGGCGTGATGTACGGGCACGCGGACCTCTACTACTACCGGGACACCCTGTTCGGGGACGAGAAGGTCGGCAGCGCGAACGGCAAGCTGGTCCTGCTGAAGAACTCGGAGAAGGGCTCGCTGGAGACCTGCCGCGCGGTGACCCGCTTCACCGAGAAGGTCGGCCTGGGCGAGCTCACGGACGGATCGCAGATCTGCGTGCTGAGCAAGGCCGGCCACATCGCGGTGGCGACCTACCGCGGCAAGTCCGGTTCGAAGGAGTCGAGCACGTACATCAAGCTCGACCTCACGGTCTGGCGCAATGCCGACGAGGCGAAGAAGGACTAGCCGCCGAGCCGAGCCGGGCCGAGCCGGGCCGGGCCGTGCGGGGCGGGGCCGGGCCCGGGTCCGGTGCGGATCCGGCGCGGTCCGGTGCGCGCGAAGGGGCGCCCCCCTGGCGGTGGGGCGCCCCGGTTCACCGGACGGCCGCTAGGCGCAGTACTGCGCTTCCTTGCCGATCGAGCGGTACATGCAGTCCGCGTTCTCCAGCAGTTGCAGCACCGCGTCCTTGTTGCGCGAGGTCTCGCGGTCGATGACCTCGTCCGGCGGGTAGAAGCCGCTGCTTCCCGAGTCCGTCGGGTACATCTCGAAGGTGTAGGCGAAGATCTTCTGATTGCCCCACAGCCAGTCGTCGATCGTCCCGTCCGTGATGTACAGGTCGCTCGACTGCTCCGGCGTGTAGCCGTTGCTGGCCGCCATGCTGGTGCCGATCTTCTTGTACGCGGCCAGGTCGTCGGCGGTCAGTCCGGGAGCCGTGTCGTTGTACGTCCAGCCGAACGGCCAGAGCACCAGTTCGCTGTACGTGTGGAAGTCGATGGCCGCCTTGATCTGCTGCTTGCCGCCGACGATGCGGGTGCGCACGAAGTCCGCGACGACCTTCACCTCGGGCGCCGACTCGCCGGCCGCGCCGCGGTAGGTCTCGGAGCTCTTGCTGCTGCTGGAGCCGCCGCAGCAGCCCCACTTGTAGTCCCAGTTCCGGTTCAGGTCCGTGCCGACGTAGGAGGAGCCGGAGTTCGGCTGCCGGTTCTTGCGCCAGGAGCGGTACGAGCCGGTCGCGATGTCGTACTCGCCGCCGTCCGGGTTGAGGTCCGGGATGATCCAGAGCTCCCGGCCGTTGACCATGTCGGTGATGCGCGGGTCCGTCCCGTACTTGGAGCCCCACTCCTTGAGCAGGTAGAGGGCCATCTCGACGGTCAGGTGCTCACGGGCGTGCTGGTGGTGGGTGAAGAGCACCTCGGGCTCGGCCTCGTCGGTCGCGACGTTGTCGCTGATCTTGATGGCGACGATGTCCCGGCCCTGGTACGACTTCCCGATGACCTGCTTGCTCATGATCGCGGGGTACTGGGCGACGCGCTGGTTGATCTCCGCGATCGCCTCGCTGTAGTTGTGGTAGTTCGAGTCCTTCGACGGGAAGTCGTTCACCCCGGCGACGACCCCGCGTCCGTCGGACCGGTCCGGCGGGCCGGGCAGGGCGGTCAGCTTGTAGCCGAGCGCGCGCAGGCTCGAGGCCTGCATGGGGTCGGCGCTGACGACCACCGAGCGGGCGTCCACCTCGTCGATCGAGGCGCCGGTGCGGAGCAGGGCGGTGCGCTCGGCCGCCGTGGCCGGGCCCTGGATCTCGTACTGGACGATCGCCTCGTCCAGGGTGGCGGTGGACGGGCTGGGCGGTGGGGATGCCGTGGCGCTCATGCCGTAGGCGGGCGCGCCGAGCGCGAGTGCGAGAAGGGCCGCCGTGACGGCGGCCCTTCGGCGGTGGTGGAGCCGCATGCGTTCTCCTGGGTGGGAGTGTGGGGTAGCCGTGCGGACGCGCACAGCGTGCTCTCATGGCATGTCCGGGTCAAGAACCGCGATCCGGCCACATCGGCCGCCGGTCCCGTCCGGCGGCCACCCCACACACCTACCGGTTACGGCAGGCCGTGGACCTTGGGACCCACCGCATTGGACCAAGCGCTACCCGCCTTGGCGTCCCAGTTGGTCGACCAGGTCATCGCGCCGCGCAGCGAGGGGTAGGCCTTCGAGGGCTTGAAGCTGCCGCAGCCCGTGCCCTTGGTCAGGCAGTCCAGCGCGTTGTTCACGATGGCCGGCGAGACGTAGCCGCTGCCCGCGCCGCTCGGGGACGCCGGGACGCCGATGCCCACCTGCGAGGGGTCGAGGCCGCCCTCGAGCTGGATGCAGGCCAGCGCGGTGAGGAAGTCCACCGATCCCTGGGAGTAGACGTTGCCGTCGCAGCCGTTCATCGAGCCGCTGTTGTAGTACTGCATGTTGACGACGGTCAGGATGTCCTTCACGGCGAGAGCCGTCTTGAAGTAGCCGCCCTGGGTCGACTGCATGTCGATGGTCTGCGGGGCCATGGTGAGGACGAAGGAGGGGCCGGCCTTCGCCGCGAGCGCGTGCAGCGCCTGCGTCATGTAGGTCGGGTTGAGGCCGTTCTCCAGGTCGATGTCGACCCCGCTGAAGCCGTACTCCTGCATCAGCGCGTACGCGGAGTTCGCGAGGTTGTTCGCGGACGCCGAGTCGCCCACCGAGATGGTGCCCTTCTCGCCGCCGATGGAGAGGATGACGGACTTGCCGGCCGCCTTCTTCGCGGCGACGTCCGCCTTGAACTGGGCGACGGTGTAGCCGCCGAGGCCGGCCGAGTCGAGGTTGAAGGCGATGGCGCCGGGCGTGGCGGTGGCGTCGGCGAAGGAGACGGCGATGATGTCGTACTGCGCGGACACGTCGGAGATCCTCTGGACGGTCGCGCCGTTGTCGAAGTTCTGCCAGTAGCCGGTCAGCGCGTGCCTGGGCACCGACGGGTTCGGGTTGCCGCCCCCGCCGCTGGTGGTGGTCCCGGTGACGGACGCGGCCTTGGCGCCCTCGCCCGCCGCGTTGTACGCGCTCACCTGGAAGGCGTACGAGGTGGACGGGGCGAGCCCGGTGATCTGCGAGGAGGTGCCCGTCACCGTCTTGACGCGGACGCCGTCCTGATACACGTGATAGCCGGCCGCTCCGCCGACCGCGTTCCACGAAAGGGTGAGCCCGCTCGCGCTCTGGCCGGAAACGGCGGTGCCGGACGGGGCGCCCGGAAGCGTCGGGGCGGGATCGGTGCCACCGCCGCCGTCGGGACCGAAGACGCTGAACTCGTCGACGGTGAAGCCCGGCTGGCCGTACCAGCCGTGGGTGTAGACGGTGACCTGGGTGGTGCTCGGACCGGTGGTGAAGGTGGTGGACAGCTTCTGGAAGCCGCCGCCGGTGCCCGGCGTCCAGGTGGAGACGTCCTGGGTGCCGGTCCCGGTCGCGCCGAGGTACACGTACGAGCCGTTGACCTGCTCGCTGAGCGTGTACGTCGAATTCGGCTTGACCGTGACGGTCTGGCTGCACCGGGCGTTGTCCTGGCCCGCCGGGGTGGCCTTCAGGGCGGCGGCCCCCGCGTAGACGGGGGAGGCGACTACGGCGCCGCTGCCTGAGGTGCACGTCCAGTGGGAGAGGCCGGACTCGAAGCCCGCGTTGCGGACGACGTTGACGTCGGCGGCCTGGGCGGTGCCCGTGGCGAGGGTGGTGAGGCCGCCGGCGGCCAGGGTGACGGCGAGCGGGACGACGAGGGAGCGGATGCGGTTCACGTGGGCTCCGGTGGGGGGAGAGGGGATGTGAGGGACGCGTCGGGGGCAAGTGGGGTGCCCTGCGGACAAGTTGGTCTAGTCCAATCACCCTGTCAAGGGTGTTTGCGATATGGCTTGAACCAATCGGCTCTCCGGACGCCGTCCGATCCCTGTTGTCCGGGTTTCCCGCCACCTGCGACGCGTGCTCGTGGCACGGGAATCAGCAAGCCCCTGCCCTGCCAGGGAGGACGCGGATATGGTGCTGGGGCAAGGGGGCGAAGGGCTGGTCATTTGCGGTCGCGCAGCCGGTGCGCGGTCCGCGTGCGGACGCGAGGGCGTCGGCTCCGGGGCAGATTCCGGGGCATTTCCGGCGTGATGTCCGGAGCGGTTCGCGGGGCGATTTCGGGGCGGTGAACGTCCGCCGGGTACGGGGTGAACGGGGGGATGCGCGTGCCGACCGCCATTGCTGTCACCAGCGCCGATCTGGTGCTGCCGGCCCCGGACCGGCACACTCCGCCCGCCGCCGTGCTGCCGCCGCCCGGACAGCTCGACCTCGAGGGCTCGCTCTCCCGGACGGCCGCGCTCCTGGAACGGCACGGCCACCTCGTGGTCCTCGTGCCGACCTGGCTCCCGGCCACGGCGCTCCGCCGGCTGCACACCGTACGGGCCGTCCTGGAGACCGACCGGATCGCCCTCCTCGACATCGACCTCCCGCCGCTGGCCACCGCCCTGCTGGTGCGTCAGCTGTGCCAGCTCAGCGTCTGCGACTTCAGCCCCGGAGTCCTCGCGTCCGCCGCACGGCTGCTCTCCCACTACATCTACGCGGGCGCGCTGCTGGGCTCGGTGGCCAAGCTGGACCGGGTACCGGTCGGGCTGAAGGCGCACGCCAAGTCGTGGGCGTCGAACGCGCAGTTCGCGGTCGTGGCCAACCCGGTGCCGTACCTGGTCAAGCTGGGATCGGGATCGGGCGGGGCCCACGGCGGGGGGACGCGCGGCGGCGGGGCGCTGCCCGCGGGCCCCGAGTTCGCCACCCACCTCACCTTCGCCCGCGGCCAGCTCACCTCCGACTGGGTGGTCTCCGAACTGGCCCCCGCCTGGCAGGTCCAGGGCGTCATGGAGAATCCCCTTCCGGCCGACTCGGCGGCCTGGTGGGCCACGCCGAAGCTGGTCGAGTTCGCCGCGGGCATCCCGGACCTGTCGGTGCTCTACCAGCTCGTCGCCTCGGTCCGCCGCGAGGAGTGCCGCTGGTGCGGCTTCGAACTCATCGGTGACCGCTGCGGATTCTGCTCCGCTCCGCTGACGGCGCCGTCGGCCCCGGCCGTCCCCGCCCGCGCGGCGTCCGCCGCCGGCTCCGCGCAGCCCCTCGGACCCGGCACCACCGCGGGCGCCGTCGCCCGCTCCCGATCAAGACTCCGATGACCGCCCCGAACGAACGAAGAACGGCGAGGTAGGTACGGCCATGAATTCACGCCAGCGCCGCGGCGTCATCCTGCTGCTCCTGTCGGTCCTGTGCGCCCTGGCGGCCTTCGGCGGAGTCCTCGTACTGATCGGCGACGTCAACTCCAAGGTCGGAGCCGAGGTGGTCGCGTACCGCGTGAAGGGCGACATAGCCCCGTACAGCCAGCTGACGGCGGGCCAGTTCGAGGAGGTCTCCGTCCCCAGGCGCTGGCTGTCCGACACGGCCGTCACCGATCTGGGCCAGCTCAAGGACAAGATCGCGCTGACCACCCTGCGCAAGGGGTCGCTGCTCCAGGCGGACATGTTCGTCGACAAGCCGCAGCTCCAGCCGGGGGAACAGGAGATCGCCATCATGATCGACGCGGCCACCGGCGTGGCCGGGAAGATCACCTCGGGGGCGAAGGTCAACATCATCGCCACCTTCAAGGGAGCCAAGGACACCGATCCGTCCCGCTCGGTGATCATCGTCGCCAACGCGCGCGTCATCAACGTCGGCAAGCTCACCCCCCTCGACAAGGACAGCGACAAGAAGGGCCCGGCCGAAGCCGTCCCGATCACCTTCGCCCTGAACACCAAGGACACCCAGCGCGTCGCCTACGCCGAGTCGTTCGCCGAGCACGTGCGCCTCGCGCTCGTGGCCCCCGGCACCGACTCGGCGCCCGGCCCGGGCGACCGCACGTACACCCTCGACGGGGACAAGTGAGGCCCGGATGAGCAGCCTGAGCACCCGAATCCTCCCCGCGGTGGGCGACCCGGAAGCCGCCCGCGTCATCGCCGCCCTCCTCAGCCAGCTCCCGGGCGCCGAACCGGCCGCCCCCGTCGCCGACTCCACCTCCCTCCTCGACATGCTGGGCCGCCTCGCCGGCGAGTCGATCGACGAGCTGCCCGAGGTGGTCCTCGTACACGAGCGGATCGGTCCGCTCCCCGCCCTGGACCTCGTCCGCGAGGTCGCCCTGCGCTTCCCGGCCGTCGGTGTGGTCCTCGTCACCTCGGACGCCGGCCCGGCCCTCTTCTCCGCCGCCATGGACTCGGGCGCCCGCGGCCTGGTCGGGCTCCCCCTCACCTACGAGGAACTCGCCGCCCGCGTCCAGGCCGCCGCCCAGTGGTCCGTGGGCGTACGCCGCCACCTGGGCCGCGGCCCGGAGGCGGCCGCCGGGCCGGGCGGCCGGGTCGTCACGGTCACCGGGGCCAAGGGCGGGGTCGGCGCCACCTTCGCGGCCGTGCAGTTCGCCCTCGCCGCGGCGGCCGCGGGCCGGCGCACCGCCCTGGTCGACATGGACCTCCAGGCGGGCGACGTCGGCTCGTACCTCGACGTCCAGTTCCGCCGCTCCATCGCCGACCTCGCCGGCATCCAGGACATCTCCCCGCGCGTCCTGCAGGACGCGGTCTACGACGACCGGACGGGCCTGGCCCTGCTCCTCGCCCCGGCCGACGGCGAACGCGGCGAGGAGGTCGACGACCGGGCCGCCCGGCACATCCTCGGCGCGCTGCGCGCCCGCTACGAGCTCGTCGTCATCGACTGCGGGACCCAGGTCACCGGCGCCAACGCGGCCGCCGTGGAGATGGCCGACGTCGCCGTCCTCGTCACCACCCCGGACGTGGTCGCCGTACGGGCGGCGAAGCGCATGGTCCGGATGTGGGAACGGCTCCAGGTCCGCAAGGCGCAGGACACCTCGATGGTCGTCAACCGCTGGACCAAGCACACCGAGATCCAGCCCTCCCTGATCGAGAAGATCACGAAGACCCGCTCCGTACGGACCCCCGTGCCGGCCGCCTTCAAGGAACTCCAGGCGGTCGTGGACGCGGGACGGGTCCAGGACCTGGACAACCGCTCGACGGTGAAGCAGGCCCTGTGGGCGGTGGCCGGGGAACTGGGCCTGCTGACCCCCCAGGACACCGAACCCGCCGTCTCCCCCGAGCAGCCGGGCGCCGCGCTGGCGGTGCGCGGCTCCGGGCCGGTGGCCCGGCTCCGCGGCGGCGACCGGGGCTCGCTGGGGCCGTGGCTGCGGCGCGGCCGGGAGGGCTGAACGGTGCCCGGGCGCAGACCCGCGGGCGGGCGGGGCCGCATCCGTGCGCGCGGGGGCGACCGCGGCCAGGTGGCGGTCGAGTTCGTCGGCACGGTGCCGCTGATCCTGCTCCTCGTGGCGGCGGTCTGGGAGTGCGTGCTCATCGGCTACGCCTTCTCCCTCGCCGGGAACGCGGCGGACGAGGCGGCGCGGGCGGGGGCGGTCAAGGGAGCGGCGGAGTGCCGGACGGCGGCGGGCAAGTACATCGGCGACGGCTGGGCCATGTCCGTGGACTGCGGTGCGTCGGGGAACGTCTACAAGGCGACCGTCACCCTGCGGATCCCCGTGCTGTACCCCGGCCTCGGCTTCGGCTCGATCGACGGCACGGCCGGCGCGGCGATGGAGAGGGAGGACTGACGGCATGGGACGGCGCGTTCGCTCGGACCGGGGCCAAGTGGCCCTGGAGTACATCGGCTTCATCCCCGTCCTCCTCCTCGTGGCGCTGTGCGGGATCCAGCTCGGCTGGGCCGCGTACGTGCACCAGCAGGCGCAGACGGCGGCGCGTACGGCCGCCCGCGTACAGGCCCGCACGGGCGAGGGCGGTGCCGCGGCGGGCGCGGCGGCGGTGAAGGCGGGCCTGAATCCGGACGTGTCCGTCTCCTCGACCGCCGACGCGGTCACCGCCAAGGTGACGATCAGCGTCAAGTCCCTCGTCCCCGGCCTGTCCTTCGAGCCCGCCACCGCGACCGTGACCATGCCCAACGACGACCCGAAGGGGTGACGAGACCATGAGCCTGCGTTCCCGGGTCAACACACCGGACGACCGCCACGGCCCCCGCGAGGACGGCCGGCTCGTCTCCTCGTACCGTGCCAAGCTGCTCGAGGAGATCGACCTCGCCGAGATGTCCGCGCTCGCGCCCGCGGAGCGCCGGGCGCGCCTCGAACGCGTCCTCGGCCACATCATCAGCCGCGAGGGCCCCGTCCTGTCGACCGCCGAGCGCGCGCAGCTCATCCGCCGCGTCGTGGACGAGGCGCTCGGCCTCGGCGTGCTCGAACCGCTCCTCGAGGACCCGACCATCTCCGAGATCATGGTCAACGGCCCCGACCAGATCTTCGTCGAGCGCGCCGGCCGCGTGGAGCAGCTCCCGCTCCGCTTCGCCTCGCACGACCAGCTCATGCAGACCATCGAGCGCATCGTCTCCACCGTCAACCGGCGCGTGGACGAGGCCAACCCGATGGTCGACGCCCGCCTCCCCAGCGGAGAGCGCGTCAACGTCATCATCCCGCCGCTGTCCCTGACCGGCGCGACCCTCACGATCCGCCGCTTCCCCCGGGCGTTCACCCTGCACGAGATGGTGGGTCTCGGCTCCCTGGACGAGCAGATGCTCCTGCTCCTGTCGGGGCTGGTGGCGGCCAAGATGAACGTGATCGTCTCCGGCGCCACCGGTACCGGCAAGACCACCCTCCTCAACGCCCTCTCCGGCCTGATCCCGGAAGGCGAACGCATCATCACCATCGAGGACTCCGCCGAACTCCAGCTCCAGCAGGCCCACGTCATCCGCCTCGAATCCCGCCCGGCGAACGTCGAAGGCAAGGGCCGGATCACCATCCGCGACCTGGTCCGCAACTCCCTGCGCATGCGCCCCGACCGCATCATCGTCGGCGAGGTCCGCGGCGGCGAGACGCTCGACATGCTCCAAGCGATGTCCACGGGCCACGACGGTTCCCTCGCCACCGTCCACGCCAACAGCTCCGAGGACGCCCTGACCCGCCTCCAGACCCTCGCCTCCATGTCGGAGGTCGAGATCCCCTTCGAGGCGCTCCAGGACCAGATCAACAGCGCCGTCAACGTCGTCGTCCAGCTCACCCGCTTCGGCGACGGCACGCGCCGCATCACCGAGATCTCCATCCTCGACTCGCACGGCCGCGAACCCTTCCGCATCGTCCCGGTCTGCCGCTTCGTCCCACAGCCCATGGGCGGGGACAGCCGGGTCCAGGGCTACTTCGCGTACCACCCCCTCCCGCGCCGCATCGCGGACCGCCTCTACATGAACAGCCAGCCGGTCCCGCAGGCCTTCGGCGTGGCCCTGCCGGGCGACGCGCTCACCTCGCGCACGATCGGCGGCCCGGCCCTGTGAACCCCTACGTCTCCCTCACCCTCGCCGCCACCCTGCTGGCCTGCCTCTTCGTGGTCTGGGGCGTCCACGCCTACTCCAAGGGCCACGCCCAGCGCGCCGCCCTCATCGACCGCCTCTCGGCGAGCGGAGCACCCGAACCGCTGGGCCGCGTACGGCGCTTCCGCTCCCTCGACCGCCGGCTGCGCAGGACCCGGCTCGGGCGCCGCATCGAGCTGAAGCTGGCGGCCACCGGCCTGGACCTCACCCCGGGCGAGTTCTTCGCGTACATGCTCATGTCGGTGGCGGGCCTCTGGCTGACGGCCGCCTCCTTCCTGGCCCCGTTCTTCGGCCCGGTCGCGGGCGCCATCGGCCTCTGGGCGGCCAACGCCTTCCTCAACTGGCAGCGCACCCGCCGCACGGAGCGCTTCATCAACCAGCTCCCCGACCTGGCGCGCATCCTGGCCAACGCCACCCAGGCCGGCCTGGCCCTGCGCACGGCCATCGGCATCGCGGCGGAGGAACTGGAGGCCCCGGCGGGCGAGGAACTGGCCCGGGTCGCGGACCGCCTCGCGATCGGCCACTCCATCGAGGAGTCCCTGAACGAGCTCACGGACCGCCTCCCGTCGCGCGAACTGGTCGTCCTGGTCTCCACCCTCGTCCTGTCGGCGCGCGCGGGCGGCGCGATCGTCGGCAGTCTGCGGAACCTGACGGTGACGCTGGAGCAGCGCAAGGAGACGCGGCGTGAGATCCGGACCCAGCTGTCGCAGGTGACGGTCACGGCGTACCTGGTGCCGGCCATCGGGCTGGGCTCGCTGCTGCTGGTGAACACGATGCTGCCGGGCGCGCTGGACCGGATGACGGGTGCCTTCCTCGGCCAGACGGCCGTACTGGTGTCCCTCGGCCTCTTCACCCTGGGCTTCGTCCTCATCCGCCGTATGTCGAAGATCGACGTGTGAGGGGCCCGTCATGATCGCTCTGCTCCTGGCCCTGGCCGCGGCCGTGTCCGTCCTCGGCGTCTTCCACGGCATCCGGCTCTACCGCGCCGACGCCAAACTGCCCACCGACCTGGCCCTGGCCCTGGAAGTGGGCGCCACGCGGACGACGGCGGTCGGCTCGGCGATCGACAGGATGGGCATCCGCTACGCGCCGATGGTCCTGCGCCTGATGGGGCCCGCCCTGGTGGCGCGCAAGCGCGCCCAGATCGATGCGGCGGGCAACCCGGCGGGCCTCACGATCGACCGCTACGCGGCGCGCCGCGCGGTGTACGGCTTCCTCGGCGGCCTGGGCGCCTTCGCCATGCTCCTCAACGGCCAGCTGGTCCCGGCCCTGCTGATGGTCGCCTTCGGGCTCTTCTGGATCGAGGCCGGCCTGTGGTCGGCGATCCGGATCCGCCGCGACCACATCGAGCGGACCCTGCCGGACTTCCTGGACGTCCTCGCGGTGGTCGTCAGCGCGGGCCTCGGCTTCCGGCAGGCGCTGGGCCGGGTCGCCGGACAGTACGAGGGCCCGTGGGCCGACGAGATCCGGATCACCTTGCAGCAGATGGACATGGGCGTCAGCCGCAGGCAGGCCTTCGACGCCCTGCGCCGGCGCAACGACTCCGAACAGGTCGCGCAGTTCGTCACCGCGCTCCAGCAGGGCGAGGAGCTCGGTTCCCCCATCGTGGAGACACTGATCGCGATCGCCGAGGACATGCGGCGCACGGACGCCCAGAACGCCCGGCGCAGGGCGGCGCGGGCCGTTCCGAAGGCCACGTTCGCGGTCACCACCTTCATGCTGCCCGGCACGCTGATCCTGCTGGTGTGCGGGTTCGTGTACGGAGCGGACATCGACTTCGGTGCGATGTTCGGGGGCGGGTGACCGCCGTGGCGACCCTCGACCTCGCCCGTCCCCTCCGCACGGCGCCGGCACCGTCCCCGGCCCTCCGGTCGAACGCGCTCCGGGCCCTGTGCCGCCAGGTCTTCGCGTTCCGGCTCGTGATGACCGCACTGGGCGCCCCGCTCGCGCTGGGACGGACGGCGCCCGGGGAACCGACGTACCTGGTGTCCGGCGCGGTCCTCCTCACCTTCGTGCTCTCCTACTTACCCTTCCGCGCCTGGGAACGCTTCGGCCCGCTGCTGCTGCGCCACCGCTGGCTGCTGGCGGTGGACATGGGCTTCAGCGCCCTCCTCCTGGTCACGGCGACCCCCGAGTCCCCGCTGGGCCTCGTCTCGCTGTGCACCCCGCTGCTGGCCGGGCTGGTCTACGGCCGGCGCGGTGCGGCGTTCTACGCGGCGGCGCAGGCGGGCGCCGTGGCGGCGCTGTCGGGAACGCTGGTCCTGCCCGCGTTGTGCCTGGTCGCGGGCGCGGCGGGATCCTGCCTGCGTGACCTCCTCTTCCGCTTCGGCGCGGCGAGCCAGGCCCTGACGGAAACCCGGTCCCGCCTGGCGGTGACAGAGGCGGTACGGGCGGAACGCGACCACCTGGCCCGGGAGATGCACGACTCGGTGTCGAAGACCCTGCACGGCCTGGCCCTGACGGCGGACGCCCTGTCCCGGACGACGGACCCGGCGGAGATACGGCGCCGGGCCGAGCTGCTGTCCGTGGCGGCCCGCCGGGCGGCGGCGGAGTCCCGGGCGCTGCTGACGGACCTCCGGCGGGACCTGGACCCGCCCGGTGTATCGCTCCTGGGCGAGCTCCGTGCCCTGACGGCCGGTACGGAGCTGCGTGCGACCGGGGTGCTGCCGTTGGTCCCGGCCACGGTGGCCCGTCACCTGCTGGCGGTGGCGTCGGAGGCGCTGGAGAACGCCCGTCGGCACGCGGGGGCCTCCCGCATCACGGTCTCGGTGGCCGTGGACGCCGGGCACCTCACCCTGTCCGTCGAGGACGACGGCCGCGGCCTCGCCGGTGCCGTGGACCTGCCCGCCCTCTCGAAGAGCGGCCACTTCGGACTCCTCGGCATGACGGAACGCGCGAAAGCGATCGGTGCCGCCGTGTCGATCGGCGCGTGCTCGTCCGGTGCGGGCACGCAGGTGCGTCTGGAACTCCCGCTGGCGGCCCTGGAGGGAGCGCGGTGACACCCGTTCGCGTACTGATCGCCGACGACAACCCGGTCGTCCGGGCTGGCCTCTCCGCCCTTCTGGCCACGGCCGAGGGCTTGGAAGTGGTGGCCGAGGCATCGGACGGCCGCGAGGCGCTGAGCCTGACCCGGTCGCACACCCCGGACGTGATCCTGCTGGACGTCCGCATGCCGGGAGTGGACGGCATCTCGGCCCTTCCGCACCTCGTGCGACTGGCCTCGGTGCTGATGCTGACCTACAGCCGGGATCCGGACATCGTCCGGGAGGCGCTGCTGTTGGGGGCGGGCGGCTACCTGGTGCACGGGGAGTTCACCGTCGATGACCTGATCCGTGCGGTCCGAGATGCGCGCGAGGGCCTGCCCCATTTCACGCCATCGGCGGCGGCCGCACTGCTCGCGGAGCTCCGTACCTCTTCGCAGCCGCAACGAAATGTGACACCCTCTTCGGAGCGTCTGCACAACTCTGTTGTCTTCGGGCTGAGTTCGAGGGAGGTGGAGGTGATGGATCTGATCGCTTCGGGGATGAACAACCAGCAGATCGCCGCTGCTTGCTTCATCAGTGAGAAGACGGTCAAGAACCACATCAACCGCATTTTCGCCAAGTTGCAGAGCACTACCCGTAGCGAGGCGATAGCACGCTGGCTGGGAACGGCCCGTCCAGGGGTGAGTGGCCATGGGTAGACGGAGTGCGCAGTGGGTCCGTATTTGGGCCCCGGGACCCTTGGCTACGGGTGGTGTCCGGCCGTACCGTCCGCAAATCGACAGCGGCACCCGACCGGGAGGGAACCCCCATGTCACACAACGCGCTGCTGAAAGCCGCTGTGAAGGCGAAGATCCACGTGCACGGCTGGGCGGATACGGCTGTGGCGCGGACGCGCAAGCGCTACGAGGGGATGGACCGTGGGCAGACTGCCTTCGAATACCTGGGGATCATCCTGGTGGTGCTAGTGATCATCGGAGCGATCGCCGCGTCCGGAATCGGTACGGATATCTCGAACAAGATCAAGACGGCGGTCCGGGACATCAAATCGGGCAAGTGAGCGTGGGCCGCCTCGGCGACAGAGGTCAAGCCTTCCCCCTCTACATCATGGTGGTGGTAGGCCTGCTCTTCGCCGCGCTGGCCCTCTTTGTCATCGGCAGGGCAGGTGTCATTCGCGCCGATGCGCAGAGTGCTGCCGACGCGGCGGCGCTGGCGGCAGCCAGGGAGGCGCGGGACAAGGTCTTCAGTGGCCGCAACCTGGGCGATCTCAAGCCGGAAGACTGGGACGAGCTCCTCGGCGGGAAAGCTTTTGATCCGTCGGGAGCCTGTGCGAAGGCCACGAGCTTCGCCGCACGCAATAACGCAACAGCCACTTGCGTTGCAGCCCTCCCCGAGTTCAGGGTCACTGTGACGACGAAGGGAACCATCGGCGAATCGGTCGTACCGGGAACGGAATCGGACCACGGGGCGGCCAAGGCTACGGCGGTGATCAAACCGCGCTGCTCTCTGGGACCCGCGCCCACTTCGTCCTTGCCTGCCGCGGGCGGTCCCTCCAGGGTCGACATCAACTGTGACGGCGACGAGAACATCAAGCTTGATCCGCTGAATCCAGGGAAGTTGCCCCAGCTGGCGAGGACCTTCTTCAGCGTGCGACTCGTCGACTGACGACGTACTAGACAAGGAAGCAGCGCACATGAGCATGCGGCACATGGTGAAGGTCCGCGGGGGAGCGGCCGTAGTGGTTGCGGCGGTCTTGACCCTCGTGCTGGCTGGATGCGGTGGTGACGGGGAGAAGTCCAAGGAACCGACGGCGTCGCAGTCCCAAGGGGACAAGGACACCCCCCAGCCGGTGGCTTCCAACGGAAAGCAGACTGCCGCGCCGGCCGAGATTCTCGCCACGATGGAGGGGGAACCGGGGATGACCCTCACGATCAACTCGGCTCGTCGTGACGCCGGGGGCTTCCTCACGGTTGCCGGTCAGTTCAAGAACTCAGGCGCGGTCGACTACGTGAACACGACTGCCTGGCGCGGCAACGAACTCACCGACAGCGGTACATCGGTTGCCGGCGTGACCCTTGTCGACAAGACGGGGAAAAAGCGCTACTACGTCTTGCGTGACACGGACGGTAGGTGCCTGTGTACGACAGGGGTTTCCACGGTCGCCGCCGGAGAGACGATGCCCTTCTTCGCGCAGTTCCCGGCACCTCCCGCCAGCACCACGGAGGTTGAGTTCAGCCTCCCCACCTTCGCCACGGCCACCGTCAAACTCTCCGGGTGACCCCATGACAAAAAGCCACCGCACAGCCGCTGCCACAGCCGTCACCGGGCTCGTCATCGCCGGCGCCCACCTCATCGGCGCGACGAGCGCCCACGCGGACGACGTCAAGCCGTCCGTACCCCCCGGAACAGAGCCGTCCGCAGCCGCGCCCGTAGCCATCGACGCGAACGCCCCCGGGCTGAAGATCCCCCAGGGCGGGACCCTCGCGCCGATCAAGGTGCTGGACATCGCCGAAGTGGTCGAAGACCTCGGCGGTGAGCAGCGGCGGCAGGAGACGAACCAGACCGTCATGATGGCCCTGCAGTCCGAGGTGATGTTCCCGGAGAACAGCGCGGTCTTCAACGCCCAGGCCGCCGCGCGGATACAGGCCATCGCGCAGGAGATCAACACGCAGAAGGCCACCCGCGTCCGCGTCTTCGGGTTCACCGACGACCAGGGCAGCTACGAGCACGGCCAGGAACTCTCCAAGCAGCGCGCCGACGCGGTCCACGCCGAGCTGTCGAAGACCGTGACCAACCCCAGCGTCGTCTTCGACGTGCGCGGCTACAGCGAGGACTACCCGATCGCCGACAACGCCACCGAGGAAGGCCGCAAGAAGAACCGCCGCGTCGAGATCACCTTCCCGCGCGGCACCGGCCAGTAGGCGTAGAACGTCGCCGCCCGGCCCTTCGTGGCCGGGCGGCGTGCTGCCCAGGTCAGTCCGCCAAGAGGTGGTCGGCCTTGCCGGCCTTGATGTCCCGGATCAGCTGGTGGAGCGCTTCGCGGGTATCGGTGAGGTACGTGTCCTCCTGGCCGGAGAGCGCGATGTAGCTGTTGCCGGCCCCGTCCACCCCGATCCGGTAGCACGAGTTCCCCTCGCCGCAGAACGGATCTTCCCAGGTCACGTCGGTCACGGTGTCCCCTCTCACAGTTGGCTCGCGACGGTCCGGATGAAGTCCCGGGAGGCTCCCGGCGGCAGTGCGAGCCTTTCCATTAGTTCGAAGTGAGCGCGGTACTTCGCTAGTTGAGTCTCCGCGTGGAGGAAGTCAGGCCCGTGCGAGTTGTCGACCTGCACGGTGTCCAGTTGCGCCGTCGGCCCCTCCGCGTAGAGCACCGTCTGTCCCGCGCCTGGAAAGCCGCCAGCCTCGAACGGGAGTACAAGCACCGTCACATTGTCCTGCTCGGAGCGATGGAGCAAGTGGTCCAGTTGTGCCCGCTGCACGGCGCGCCCGCCGAACCGCATCCGCAGGGCGGCCTCATGGACCACGGCCACGAACGCGGGCGCGTTCCCGCCCTCCAGGACCTTCTGGCGTTCGACGCGCAGCGCCAGCCGCAGCGCGACCTCGTGTTCGGGGAGGGCGGGGATGACCATGCGGAACACGGCGAGGGCGTGGTCCGAGGTCTGGAGCAGTCCCGGCACATGGACGGAGTGCGCGCCCCGCATGCGGATGCTCCGGGCCTCCAACTCCGCGATGTCCAGAAAGCCTTGTGGCACTTGCCCGCGGTAGCGGTCCCACCACCGCGGGCCGGCGGGCAGGGCCATTTCGGTGAGTCCGGCGATGTACCGCTCGTCGTCCACCTGGCAGTTGCAGGCCAGTGTGCGCAGCCGCTCGGGCGAGATGGCGCGCGTGCCGGACTCCATGGCGGAGATCGCACCTCGGTCCACACCCAGCAGGCCTGCCGCGAACTCGGCGGAGATCCCTGCTGACGTGCGCATCCGGCGCAGTTCGTACCCCAGCCGCTTCTGGCGCTCCGTCGGAGCTGTCCTCGCCGTCATGGGGTGCAGTCTTGCGCGTCGGCACACCCTCTCGCACGAACGGCTGACTTCTTCCCAGAGGAGGGCCAAAAATGGCCCGCATCGCGCTACATTCGGTAATGCACCGCTCACGCAAGAGAGTTGGAAGTGCATCGCCGCAGCATGCCTCGGCCTCGGCGACAAGCCACTACTCCCCACCCATGCGAGCCACTCGTGCGCGTCGAACTCGAACCAAGGTCACGTCATCCGCGTCCCGGCAGGAGTCCGTCATGCTCAACCCTTTCTCGCCCGCCGCCCCCGGCTGTTTCCTCCCCTGTCCGCCGACCCCGGCCTCACCCGATGCCAGCGAGCCGCCATCCCCCGACGAGCTGGCGTGCAGTCTGACCGTGCCCGGGGAGCCGTACAGCGCCCAGATCGCGCGCGGCACCGTACGGTCCGCCCTGCACGCCCACCGGCTCGACCCGGTCGCGCCCGCCGCCGTGCAGGTCGCGGGGGAACTCGTGGCCGCCTCCTGGTACGTGAACCCCGGGCGGAGCCTGTACCTCTCCCTCCGGCACCGCGAGGGAGCCCTGCGCATCGCCGTCTACGACGGCCACGCCCCGCACGCCCACCCTCGCCTCGCCGCGCACTGCGAGGCCCGCCGCCGGGCGGCCCTGCGGGTGATGTCCGCCGTGGTCCGGGACTGTGGCGGGTCCTGGGGCTTCGGGGAGTCCCGCGAACCGGGCGGCGGAACGCGGACCTGGGTGAGCCTGCCGGTGGCGGGAGCCGTCGGCTACCTGGCCTCCTGACGGGGTCCGGAGCGGGCGGCCGGATGCGGCGCGGGCGCGGAGACGTTCCCCCGTACGGGGTGCCGGGCCCGGTGCGGCACCCTTCGGGGCCGTCACGGGGGGCGTGTACGGGGCCTACGAGCCCTCCCTGGCCGGTCGTGACGCGTCAGTCGGTCACTCGGCAGCCGTCACTCGGCAGTCGCGCGCATCCCGTCCTGTGCGCGCACCAAGAGGTACGCCGCCTCGCGCGCCCGCGCCGCCGCCCCCGGGCCGGGCTCCAGGGCGGCCACCACCGTCGCGCCCTCGACCAGCAGGAGCAGCTGCTCTGCCAGGCCTTCCCGGCCCGGACCGGCGATCTCGGCCAGCAGGGCCCGTAGCTCCGCCTTGTGGCGGCGCACGACGTCCAGTACGCCGGCGGGGCCCGCGCCCAGTTCCCCGTACGCGTTCAGGAACGCGCAGCCGCGGAAGTCCGGCTGCGAGAACCAGCGGCCGAGCCAGTCGAAGGCCGCCCCGACGGGGTCCGTGCTGCCCCTGACCGCCTCGCGCAGGCCGGCCGTCCAGCGGCGGTCGCGGCGGTCGAGGTAGGCGGTGACCAGGGAATCCTTGGCCGGGTAGAGGCGGTAGAGCCGCTTGAGCGGGACGCCCGATTCCGCACGGATGCGGTCCATGCCGACGGACTGGATGCCCTCGGCGTAGAAGAGCGTCTCCGCGGCGTCCAGGAGACGGGTGCGGGCCTCTTCGTCGTTCATCGGCGCGGTGGACATGAGCTCAGCGTAGAACAGATTCCCTTGCGGCGAGAACGGTCGTTCTCTAAGGTGAGAACGACCGTTCTCCCCCTGTGTCGAGAGGCCCCCGCCATGACCGACGCCGTGCCCGCAGTGCCCACCGGGCCTGTTGCACCCGATGGCTCCGCAGCCTTTTCCGGCACTCCCGCCGCAGTGCGGCCGCCCCTGCCGCCCTTCACCGCGGAGTCCGCCCGCGCCAAGGTCCAGGCCGCCGAGGACGCCTGGAACAGTCGCGACCCCGAACGCGTCTCCCTCGCCTACACCGAGGACTCCGCCTGGCGGAACCGTGACCGCTTCCTCACCGGCCGCGCCGAGATCCGCGCCTTCCTCGCCGACAAGTGGGAGCGCGAGCTGGAGTACCGGCTGCGCAAGGAGCTGTGGGCCTACACCGACAACCGCATCTCCGTCCGCTTCGAGTACGAGTGGCACGACGTGGCCGGCCAGTGGTGGCGCAGCCACGGCAACGAGCAGTGGGAGTTCGACACCGCCGGCCTGATGCGCCGCCGGGAGGCCAGCATCAACGACATCCCGATCGACGAGGCGGACCGCCGCCTCTAGGGCGTGCCTCTGGGGGTGCGTTGATCAACTCACAGAAGAGACGCGCTCCAGCCGCTGTGACCGGGCCTGCCTCGACGGCCCCGGGGCTGGCGGAGTCCACCCCGGTGCAGTCCGCACCGGGTCGGTCGCTGTGAGTAACTGCGTTTCCCGGTGCTGGAGTTATGCTGGTGCAGACCCTTGGGGAGGCAACGTGACCGACCGCAAACCGCCTGGCGTCAGCTTCGAATCCTTCGTGGACCGGCAGATCAGACAGGCCGAGGAGCGCGGCGCGTTCGAGGAGCTGCCCGGTTTCGGCAAGCCGCTGGCCTCGCTCGACGCCCCGTACGACGAGTTGTGGTGGATCAAGGGCAAACTGCACCGCGAGGGCTTCGCGGTCCTCCCGCCGGCTCTCGCCCTGCGCAAGGAGGCGGAGGACGCGCGGGAGGCGGTCCGGTCGGCCCGGACCGAGCGCCAGGTCCGGGACATCCTGGCGGAGGTCAACATCAAGATCCGCGCGGCCCTGCGGATGCCGCCGCCCGGTCCGCCGCTGAACCTCGCCGAGTTCGATGTCGAAGCGGTCCTGGCGCAGTGGCGCGAGGAGCGGGACGGGCTGCGTGGGCGGGAGGCCGACGGCGCCTGAGCCTGCGGCTCGGCGGCCCGACGGCCCGACGGCCAAGCCCGTGCACCGTCGTGTCGCCGCATGGTGCGGGAGCTCCGACGCTATCCTGACGCAGTCGGTCCGGTTTGGGAAAGACTTGCGTATCCCCTGGTAAAGACATGTGTCGGCCCCTTGCTCCGCCCCCGGTTACCCGATGTGATGCGCGGGTCCCCTCGCTGATCCGCACCGGGCCGCGCGCTGCCCTGCCCCACCGGTTCTCTCCGTGCCCGCAGCTGCGCGCCGCCCGCCGGCTGCCGTCGCCGCCGGCGCCGCGTGGCGCCACGAGAGGCCGGCGGCCGCGCCGATCCGGTGTTCAGCCACACCGTGGTGTACCGGATGATCCGGTGCGCCATGCATTCGAACACAGAGGTCGAACCACATCGTGCGTCTGATATCCCCCACCGCGCGGCTGCTCGCCGTCGCGGCGCTCCCCCTCGCGCTGGTCGCGTGTTCCCCCGCCGCTCCGAAGACCGCCGCTCCGGACGCCGGTTCGTCGTCCGCCGCCGCGAAGCCGTCCGCCGCGGCCGACGACAGCCCCAACAAGGGCCTGCTGACGGGTACGCAGCTCAAGGCGGCGCTCGCGCCCGCCTCGTTCTTTCCGAAGGGCTACACCCGCGACCCGGCCGACGCGCGCGACACCGGCGACAGCTACCAGCTGCCGGAAGCCGCCTCGGTGCCCACCCCCGACTGCAGCAAGCTCGGCGGGACTTCGTGGATCGAGATCACCGGGATCACCGGAGTCTCGTTCGCGCAGGACGCGTACGTGGACAAGGACGCCTCCGCCGAGCAGGCCCAGGAGATCGACGTCTACCGCGACACGACCTCCGCGACCGTGCTCGCCGCGCTCGGCACGATCTCCAAGGCCTGCCCGAGCTACACCGACGAGCAGACCCACGCCAAGGTGACGGTCACCGAGAAGCCCCTGGCCGACGTGGGCGACGGCGCCTTCGCCATCACCCTGACCAGCCCCGGCTGGAAGGGCGGCACCACGCTGGTCGCCGCGCGGGTCGGCACCTCGGTGGTGACCGTGCTGGTCAGCAGCGGCACCGACATGGGCACCGCGGGCGCGACGAAGCTGGCGAACCAGCTCGTGAGCTCCCTCAAGGGCAAGGCCTGACGGCCAGCGGTCCGTCAAGCGTGCGGGGCGCCCCGGAGCCGGTGGCGCCCCGCACGCGCCCCGCAGGCATGCCCGCATGGGCGGGATGCCTGCCCGGGTCCTGCGTGGGGCCTCGGGCCTCAGACTTCCGCCCGGAGCACCACCGGCTCCGCCGGGCCGGTCACGCCGACCTGCAGGGCGCCGCCCGGCGCCGAGAGGCGTCGTAGATCCGGCTGGAGTGGGCGAGCACCCGCTGCTGGGAGGCGTCGTCGGACGACACGGACGACACGGACGACACGGACGATTCGGAGGACAGCCCCTGCGCGGCGGGGGAGGAGCTCTCCGCGGGCTTCGGGAAGCAGGAGGAGTTGACCGTGATGTAGGCGATCCCGTCGCCGATCGCCTCGTCCGTGACGCCATTGCCCGCGGTCATCCAGAAATCGTCGGCGCCGGTGCGCATGCTGACGAACGGATTCGGTTTGGACCAGTCGCCGTCCGTCTTCTCGCTCTCGAACTTGTAGCCCTTCGCCACCCAGGCGTCGCGGGCCTGCCGGACCAGCTGCTTCCCGGCTGAACCTGGTACGTCCTTGAGCTGGTAGCGCAGGGCTACTTGAGCCAACTTGTCCGAACCGAACTCCGCCAGGCAGGAGCCGGCGGCATGGTTCCCGATAGGAGCCAGTGTGGGCTTCGGAGACATGCCCGACACCGCCTCCTGCACGATTTCGTCGGCACGCGTCACGGCTTGCTGTTCGTTCTTCGAGAACTTCGGCTCCTTCGCCTGATCCTGCTGTCCCGCGCATGCTGTCGCCGTGGCAGCCAGGGTCGCCATCACCACCGCGGCCGCCGTCCTCCGCAGACTCATCCGTTCTTTCCTGTCACGATGCCACCGAGATTCCTCAGGGACTGGCCTTGCCAGTACTGCGAGTGTGCGGGCATGGGTCCATCGGACATGACGTCCTTCCCCGGCGCCACATCGAAGGTCCGCGCTCCGAAATCGTCCGTGGTGGGGTCGGTCCCGTAGAGGATCGAGTGGTCGTCGAGCTCGATGACGCCCGGCGGCCACAGCGGTCCGAGCAGCCCGCCCGCCACGGCGTTGGGCGACGGGGCCAGGTCGACGAGGTCGTTCTCGGCCGTTGCCGCCCACACGTGGTCCGGCGGGACCCCCAGGTCCTTCGCGTGGTCCACGCCGACACCCGGACTGCCCACGAAGATGACGTTGTCCACGGGGAGGCCGGGGTGGGAGGCCAGCGCCTGTCCGGCGACGAGCGTGCCGTAACTGTGCCCGAGGACGGTGGAGTTCACCGGCCCGCCGGAATGAGCGGTGTCGACGCCGGTGAGGAACCGGCTCAGCGGGTCCTTCGCGGCCTCGGCGTAACCGTCGCTCGTGGCGTCCGTGAGGATCGACTGCGGCGCGTCGTAGCCGAGCCAGAGCACCGACGCGGTCTGGTGGCCGGGATCCTGGGTCATGGCGCGGCCGCGGTGGTCCAGGGGCCCTGGTGGGCATCGAGGCCACCGCCGCCGTCGCCCGGCGCTGAGGCCGACGCCAGCGTCATCTGCGGGCTGGACCCGGACCCGGACCCGGCGCCGGCACCGGAGCCGAACAGCTCTCCCACTCGGAACTGAGCCCCATGTACACATCTCCCACCCCTAGGACCCCTCAAGCCACGTCATCGTATGCGCTTGCCACGATCGAACGGAGTGGGGACGATCGCCCCGGGCCCCGCCGGCCGGCCGTCCAGCCGCGGTCGAGGGCGAGTTGGCGCCGGTCATGCGGGAGGACATGCCCAAGGCGGGGAACAAGGCAGGGAACAAGGCGGGGAACAAGGCGGGGAACAAGGCCGCGGCGGCGACCTCGTCGGGGTGGCCGGGCCATCTGACGGGCGGACCGAGGTCCCGGAGGGGGCCGCCGTCGGTCCCCGGCCTCGGGCCCGCCTCACCTTCTGGTCGCCCCCAGTTCGGTCAGGGCCTGGGTGACGAGGTCCGCCTGGTGGGTGGCGCCCCGGACGTTGGGGTGGAGGGCGGTGCAGGCCTCGCCCGGGGCCGGGATGGACCGGCAGAGCTCGGAGGGCGGGTCGCTCTGCCCGCCCGGCCCGGTCAGACTGTCCTTGATCCCGTACATCCAGCGCTGTTCGCCCGTCACGCACACCCCGTGGCCGACGCTGGAGGCGTACGTGTCCACGAACTCCGCACCGCCCCGCCGGGCCGAGTCCCTCAGGACGGTGTTGACCCGGCGTTCCACGGAGTCCAGCCAGGGCATGTCCCCCTTGGTGACGGTGCCCAGCTGTTGCCAGGAGCCCCAGGAGCAGCCCGCCGCGTCGTCCACGACGGCCGGATATCCGACGACCGCGACCTTGGCGCGCGGGGCGCGCGCGTGCAACTCCTTCAGCAGGGCGGCCAAGTCGGCCTCCAGCGAGGCGAACCGCTCATCGAGCCGGGAGGCGGCCTCGCCGCGCGTGTAGCGGGCCGTGCAGGGAGAGCCGGTCCCGAAGGAGGCCAGGCCCTGCCGCGCACAGGTCTCGAGGATGTCGGCGAAGCCCACGGAGTTGCCGCCGACACCGACCGTGACGAGATCGGTGGTCGCGGAAACCGCCCCCACCTGGGCCGGCTTGGGAGCCCAGCCGCCTGCGGGAGGTACCGACGGCGGCCCCTTCAGCTCGGACTGCCGTGCCAGTAGCCCGGCTCTGACCTCGGCGCCGGAGCACGTGACGTCGGTGAGCTTCACCTTGAGGCGCGACGCCGCCTGGTGCGGGTAGTCGTGCGCGGAGCGGCCGCACCCGTCGGCGTTCCACGGGCGGACGAAGGAGCCCGCGCTGTACGAGTCCCCGAGGGCGACGTAATGGAGAGGGGCCGCCGGCGCGGGCGCCGGAGCGGTGGCGAGAAGCGTGGCGGCGGCAGCGATGCCGGCGAGCGACAGACGGATCATGGCGGTGCCCTTTGGCTCGGGCGCCGCGGCTCTTCCGCAGCGCGCATCACCAAAAGTAGCGGATCCGATTACACAGAGTAATGATCCGGGGTTCGGTTCGCCCCATCGGGTGAATGCCGGCGAGCGGACCGCCCCGGCCGGGCGATCGGGGGGCGTCCCGGGGGGTGTGGCCTCCAGGGTGTCCGAATCCTCCACGGCCTCCCCGGCGCGCGCAATCCCTACGCGTGCTGCCGGTGCGCCTGGGTGATCAGGTCCGTGGCGACCTCCAGGGCCGCCTGGCGGGTCTCCTCGGGGTCGCCCTCCACGTGCTGGAGGAACATCATTCCCGCGTGCAGGGTGAAGAGGGCGCTCACGCAGCGGACCTGGTCGACCAGTGGGGCGTCCTCCTGGCCCGTCCGCAGGAGGTCCACCAGGGCGAAGAGCCGCTTCTTCACGGTCTCGCCGATGCTCAGCTCCCGCAGCGACGCCTGGTTCTCCTGCATGAAGCGGTAGAGGGAGGCGCCGCCCGCCATCGCCTCGCTGTAACGGCGCAAGACCTCCTGCTTCATCTCCAGCGTGCGCGTCTGCCCCTCCGCCCACCGGATCAGCTCGTCGATGGGCCGGGTGAGGTCCTCGAACAGGCTGATGATGATGTCTTCCTTGGTCTTGAAGTGGTAGTACAGCGCCGCCTTCGTGACCTCCAGCCGCTCCGCGATCTCGCGCAGTGACGTCTTCTCGTACCCCTGCTCGGCGAAGAGCTCCAGCGCGACGTCCTGGATGCGCTGACGCGTATCGCCGCGGCGTTGCTGTGGACGGCTGCTGGACATGCGTTCCCCAAACTACTTACTTGACGCCCGGCTAGTTACGGGTCTACCTTCCCCAGTGTAGTGAACTAGCCGGGCGGCAAGTAAGTGCCGGGGACCGGTGCACGTGCGCCAGGGGAGTGGAACATGGTCGAGAACACGAAGAAGGCGGACACCTCCGGGGAGGTGAAGCCGCGCAGCGTACGGGTCGTCCTGATGGCCCTCATGATCGCGATGCTGCTGGCCATGCTCGACAACATGATCATCGGTACCGCGATGCCCACCATCGTCGGCGAGCTCGGCGGCCTGGAGCACCTTTCCTGGGTGGTCACCGCCTACACGCTGGCCACCGCGGCCTCCACCCCCATCTGGGGCAAGATCGGCGACATGTACGGGCGGAAGGGTTCCTTCCTCACCTCGATCGTCATCTTCCTGATCGGCTCGGCGCTCAGCGGCATGGCCCAGGACATGGGTCAGCTCATCGGCTTCCGCGCGATCCAGGGCCTCGGTGCCGGTGGTCTGATGGTCGGCGTCATGGCGATCATCGGCGACCTGATCCCGCCCCGTGAGCGCGGCAAGTACCAGGGCATGATGGCCGGCGTGATGGCCCTCGCCATGATCGGCGGCCCGCTGGTCGGCGGCACCATCACCGACCACATGGGCTGGCGCTGGTCCTTCTACATCAACCTCCCGCTCGGCGCCGTCGCCCTGGCCATGGTGACCGCGGTCCTGCACCTTCCCAAGAAGAAGGACCAGGGCGAACGCCCCAGGATCGACTACCTCGGCGCGGCGCTGCTGACCATCGCGATCACCTCCACCGTCCTCGTCACCACTTGGGGCGGCACGGAGTACGCCTGGAGTTCCGTCGAGATCATCGGCCTGATCGCCGTCGGCGTCGTCTCCATCGCCGCGTTCGTCTACGCCGAGACCAGGGCCGCGGAGCCGGTCATGCCGCTGCACATCTTCCGCAGCCGCAACTTCACCCTGATGGCCGTCATCGGCTTCCTCGTCGGTTTCGCGATGTTCGGCGGCGTGCTCTACCTGCCGCTGTTCCAGCAGTCCGTCCAGGGCGCCTCGGCCACCAACTCCGGCCTGCTGCTCCTGCCGATGCTGCTCTCGATGATGGTCGTCTCGCTGATCTCGGGCCGCGTCACCACGAACACCGGCAAGTACAAGATCTTCCCGATCGTCGGCGGCGGGCTCATGGTCGCCGGGCTCTTCCTGCTCGCGACGATGGACACCGGTACCACCCGCCTGATGTCGGGCGTGTACATGGCCGTCCTCGGCGCCGGCCTCGGCTTCCTGATGCAGATCACGATGCTGGTCGCGCAGAACAGCGTCGAGATGAAGGACATGGGCGTCGCGTCCTCCTCGGCCACCCTCTTCCGCACGCTCGGCGGCTCCTTCGGCGTCGCCCTCATGGGTTCGCTCTTCACCAGCCAGGTCACCGACACCATGACCGAGCGCCTCGGCCCCGAGGCCGCCGCCAAGGCAGGCTCGGCCCAGCTGGACGCGGCGAGCCTGGCGAAGCTGCCCGGCGTCGTCCGCGAGGCCTACCAGCACGCGGTGGCCGCCGGCACCCACTCGGCCTTCCTGCTCGGCGCGGGCATCGCCCTACTGGGCTTCGCGGCCGCCTGGTTCGTCAAGGAGGTCCCGCTCCGGGGCGCGGGTCCGGCCGGTACCCCCGGCGACGGCGCGGAGCAGGACGCGAAGGCCGCGCAGGCGGCGTCGCTCGCCCACTGATTCACCCCCAGCGCACGAGGCCCGGCCCCGGTGGAAGAACCCTTCCGCCGGGGCCGGGCCGTTTTCGCGCATCCCGCACCGGCGCCCGCCGGCACCGACCGGCGCCCGCCGTCGGCGTGAGCGGTACGGGGAACGGGAACCGCGGGCGACTGCCCTGCTCCCGGAAGGGTGAACCGCACCTCGGGTACGGGGACTTCGGCCCGGGGCGGCCCGCAGGGGGCCGACCGGGCGTCCGGTTCTCCGCCGGGACACGCTCCGGACGATCAAGTCCCAAAATCGTGCAACACGGAATTTATGGGCCATTCGGCTGGAACTTCTCATCCGCGGTGGGCGTCCTGACCAGTGCGAGCTCGCACGGCGGACGTCGAATGGGGAGTTGAGACAACACATTGGGGTTCATGGCGCGCACACGCACGCAGACGCAGGGCATACGGGCCCGGATCGCCGTCGTCGCGGCGGCCGTGGCGGTGGCGGGAACGGTGTGGGCGGTGACGGCCGTCGTCGGACCGGGCCACGACGCCGACCGCGCGCACGCCTCCCGGGGGACGGACGATCCCGCGAGCGGCGCCGGCGCCACCGACCCGCAGGCGCCCGGGAATCCGGGACGGGTTCCCGACGGCATAGCCCACGCGTCGGAGGGTGGCGGCAACACCGTCAACATCACCATCGACGACGGCCCGGACCCCGTGTGGACCCCGAAGGTGCTCGACGTACTGAACAAGTACGACGTGAAGGCGACCTTCTGCATGATCGGCCCGCAGGCCCAGGCCCACCCCGACCTCGTCAAGAGGGTCGTGGCGGAGGGCAACCGGCTCTGCGACCACACCATGGACCACGACACCGGCATGGGCAAGAAGCCCCTCGCCTACCAGCAGCAGCAGGTCCTCGAAGCCAAGAGGCTGATCGAGGAGGCCGCGGGCGGCGGGACCAAGGTGGAGTACTACCGGGCCCCCGGCGGCGCGTTCACCCCCGAGAGCCGCGCCCTGGCCGCCGCCCACGGCATGCGGCCGCTCGGCTGGAACATCGACAGCAAGGACTTCAGCAAGCCGGGCGCCGCCGCGATCTTCGACACCGTCAAGTCCGAGATCGGCAACGGCCCGACCGTCCTCTTCCACGACGGCGGCGGAAACCGCGCCCAGACCGTCGAAGCCCTCGACCGGGTCCTGGCCTGGCTGAAGGAACAGGGCCGGCCCACCGGCTTCCCGGTGGTCACCGGCCCCAGCGCCTGACACGCCGTCGGTCGGCGGGCCGGGGTGCCGCCCCCGCTGCCGGTCCGGCCGTACGGTGGTGCCGCGCCCGTCCGTCCGTCCGCGCGAGCGCCGCCGTACGAACGCCCCCAGGAGGCCCCGTGATCGCCCCCGACCAGCTGTCCGACTCCGCCGTCCGCGCCTTCGTCCGCGCCGTCAACGCGGGGGACCGGGATGCCTTCGCCGCCGCCCTGGCCGGGGGCGCGACCATGTCCGACGACGGGTCGGACCGGGACATCGGCTCCTGGGCCGACAAGGAGATCTTCTCCGTCAACGGCCACATGGACGTCCTGTCCGAGTCCGAGGGAGGGCGCGCCCTCGTCGTCGACTACCGCAACGACACCTGGGGTTCGATGCACACCGCCTGGCGTTTCACCGTCACCGACGGCGGACGGATCGGCCGCTTCGAGACCGGGCAGGCGTAGCCGCAGCCCGGAAGCCCGTCCGCAGCCCGGAAGCCCGTCCGCAGCCCGGACGCGTGTACGCCCCCGGGCCGGCCGGTCCGACCCCGCCCGACCCACCCGCCCGCCCGCTCAGGACCGCGAGCCGGCGGCCCCCCCCGCCCGACCCGGGCACGGCACTAGCCGCGCCCGGCGTCCCCCGCAGCCTGCAGTACCGCCGCCGTCAGGGCGGCGTTCTCATGCGCCAGGCCGCCCGGGAAGCCGAAGCGGCGGCGGGTGTAGCCGTACGCGACGCCCGTCGCCGGGTCGGCGAAGCCCTGGCCGCCCGCGGCGCCCGAGTGGCCGAAGGCCGCCGGGCCGACCGCGGGCTGCTGCTCGAAGCCGAGGGCGAAGTGGTCGGTCTCGCCCGTCACCCGGTCCGGGCCCAGCTCCGCCCCGTGCGGCCGGGCCGCCTCGGCAGCCGTGCGCGGGGTCAGCAGAGCGGGCCGGCCGTCGAGGACGCCGATCGCGGCCGCGTACAGGGCGGCGACGCCCCGCGCCGAGCCGGTCCCGCCGGCCGAGGCTGGGCCGAGGGCCCGCACCCGCGGGTGGTTGGCGAAGGCGACCAGGTCCATCGGCTGCTCCCGGTGCCAGTTGAACGCCACGGGCAGCAGCTCCGGCACGTGCGCCGCGCCCGCCGCGCGCAAGGCGGCCTGGGCGGGCGTCAGCACGGTGTCCAGGACCGGCTTCCATCGGTCCTCGAGCGCCTCGGGGAGCCCCATGTACAGGTCGAGGCCGAACGGCGCGCGGATCCGCTCCTCGTAGACCTCCTGGAGCGAGCGCCCGGTGGCCCGCCGCACGACCTCACCGGTCAGCGCGCCGATCACGAAGGCGTGGTAGCCGTACGCGGTCCCCGGCTCCCAGTACGGCTTCTGGCGGGCCAGCCGCGCCGCGATCAGCGCGTCGTCCGCGATCTCCTCGTAGTCGAAGCCCGCTCCGGTGTTGACCAGCCCCGCCTGGTGCGCGACCAGCTGCCGCACCGTCAGCCGCTCCTTGCCCTCCCCGGTGAACTCCGGCCAGTACGCCGACACCGGCCGGTCCAGCTCCAGTACGCCGTCCTGTGCGAGGAGGGCGACGACGAGGTGCGTCGCGCCCTTGGTGATCGAGAAGACCCCGCTCAGGGTGTCCGGGCCGGTGTCCTCGCCCGCCCACAGGTCGACGACGCGCCGGCCGCGGTGGTACACCGCGAGCTGCGCCTCCGGCGAGCTCCGCTCGGCCGCCACGAAGGCCCCGAACTCCTCGCGCACCGGCTCCCAGCCCGCCGCCACCGTGCCGTTGACATCCACCCTCACGCGTTCCCCCCTGGTGTGCACGGACGTTGTCCGTGGATCCGCCTGCGGACACGCCAACACGGCGACGAGCAGGGGATATTCCGGACCTCGTACGGGTGAAAGGCCGCCCCGTGTCGTTCCGGCCCGCCGGAGGGCCCCGTTGGACCGGGCATGAAGCCCACCCGCATCGCCGCCCTCGCCCTCGCCACCGCCGCCGCGGCCCTCGCCCCGGCCCTCGGCCAGGGCGCCGCCACCGCCGCGGACGGCGCGCCGTACCTCCAGGACCCGAGCGGAGGGGAGAAGGCGATGAAGTCGATGTGGACCAAGGACGACATGCACAAGGTGGAGGCGCAGTTCCGCTTCCAGCCCGGCATCCGGTACGAGACGGTCACCCGCCCCGGCCCCAAGGGCGCCGAATCCTACGAACGCAAGGTCCCCGACCCGAAGACCCTCGCCTGGGAGCCGGGGTACGAGTTCGCGTGGTCGGTGGCGGACTCGCAGGGGGTCAAGAAGGTGCTGACGACCAAGGACGGCAAGCATCCGATCGTCGTGCACGCGGTTCTGCGCGACGTGCGCCGCGCCAAGGCCGCCGAGGTCCACCAGGAGCTGACCGGCCGGCCCGCGACGGGCCGTACGAAGGTCCCGGGCGGCAAGCGCATCGCGTGCGACACGGGCACGTACACGGTGGAGTGGTCGCTGACGCGCACCGGCTACGGCACCCTCACCGGCTCCCTCCCCTGGGACTCCAGCTGCGAGCAGTACCGCACGGCCTTCACCCCCCAGAACCAGGGCGCGAGCTGACCGCCCCTCCGGCCGGCGTGGCGCCTTGTGGGCGCTCGGCGGGCAGTGGCCGGGCCGACGGGCCCCGGGTCGAGGGCCGGACAGCCGTGGCGCCGCGCGGGGCGGGGCCCGTCAGTGGTTCTTGGACTCCTCGCGGGCCTGCAGCGCGATCTCCTCCAGGACGGCCTTCGGGTCGCCGCCCGGGTCCACGGCCCGGCCGATGTTGCGCTTGACGGTGTCGCTGACCGTCACCCAGGACGGGTCGTTGACCGGGTAGAGCTGGGCGACGCGCAGGGCACTCAGGAACTGCTCGTCGTTCTTCTCCAGACCTCCGCCGGCCAGCGCCCGCGAGGCGGTGGTGGTGGACGGCAGCAGGTGGTAGCGGCCGGCGAAGTCCGACAGGGTCTTGTCCTGGTAGAGGAAGCTCAGGAACGCGCCGATCTCCTCGCGGTGGCCGTTCTGCCTGAAGGCCATCATCCAGTCGGCCACGCCCATCGTCGGCGGACTCTCCCCGGAGCCCAGGCTGTCCGAGACGGGCATCGCGACGGCGGCGACCCCGATGCCCTTGGCGCGCGCCTCGTGGGCGAGCGAGGGGTAGCCGTTGAGCATGCCGACCTCGCCGCGCGTGAACGCCGCGAAGGCGTCGGCCCGGTTGAGCTGGGACGGCGGGGTGGGGCCGAGCAGCCCGGGAGCGACCAGGTTCTCCTTGATCCACTTGAAGGTGTGGATGTTCTGCTCGGAGGCCAGGCTGTAGTTCCCGCTGTTGTCCGCGTACCCGCCGCCGTTGCTGAGCTCCCAGATCATCGCCTCGGCGTGCGCCTCCTCCGGGCCCAAGGGCATCGCGTACGGATACTTCACGCCCTTGTCCTTGAGCGCCTTGGCGGCGGCCTTGAGGTCCCCCCACGTCCTGGGGGCGCTCTTGATGCCCGCCTGCGCGAACAGCGCCTCGTTGTAGAAGAGGAGGCGGCTGCTCGCGACGAAGGGCAGGCCGTAGAGGGTGTTGTGGACGGAGCCGGCCTCGGCGAGCGGCTGGAGGAAGTTCGCCTCCGCGGTGATCGAGAAGAGCTCGCTCGCGGAATACAGCTTGCCCTGCGCGGCGAAGTCCGAATAAGCCCCCATCAGGGCCATGTCCGGCGCCTTGCCGGCCTTGACCATACGAGAGACTTCACGGTCGATGTCGGCCCACGGGAGGAGCTTCACCTCGACCTTGATGCCCGGGTGGACGGCGGTGAAATCGGCCGTCGCCTTGTCCCAGAACGCTTTGGAACTGTTGGCCGGGCCGTCACCGTATTCGGCGGCGACGAGGTGCAGCGTGCCGCTGTCATCTGCACCGCTTCCGTCGGAGCCGCATCCGGCGAGCGGTATCAGCAGGCCGAGCACGACCGCGGTGGCGGCCGTGCCGAAGATTCTTCTTCGCACGGGCGTATTCCCCTGAATTTCTTTTGAGTTCTGTTGTTACTTATGAGTTGCTCCGGACCGTCGTGTTCCGCAGCGGCTCGTTGGCCGGAATTCTCTCCTGCGGAAGAGCGATTGGTTCCATGGGGTCGGCACTTGTGGTCAATGCTCCAACTGCGGCTTTTCCGGCTGGTGTTTTCCGATATGCGATCGTGAAACCGGACGCGCGTAGACATGCCGAAACGCCCGTTTCCGGCCAGGGGAGGGCCGCGGAACGGGTCGGGATCGGTGTCGGTGTCGGTGTAGCCGTCGGTGTGGGGCGCGGGCGCGGGCGCGGGACGGAACGCGGAGGGCTTCAGTCCGCGAAGTCGCCCGCGTACGGATCGGGCTCGCCCGTCTCGGGGTTGCGCCCCTCCTGCCAGCGGCGCTGGGCCTTCTGCCAGTGCACGAAGCTGAGGTGGCCGCCGTCCCAGAAGGTGATGCCGACCGGACTCACGTCGAACTCGTCGGAGCACAGGCGGTAGAGGAACTCGGCCATGCCGTACGGGTACACCGCGAAGGGGTCGGCGGTGTGCCGGCCGACCACCAGGACGGGCCAGCGGTCCGGGTCGGGGTCGGTCGTGAGCCAGCACAGGATGTCGGAGCCGCCCGTGACGCCCCAGGCGAGGATCGACCCGGGGTCCACGTCGAGGGCGGCGCGGCCGCCCTCGGCCTCCCAGGCCTGGCGGGCATTGTCGGTCTCCTCCGCCATCTGCGCCGGGGCCCACTGGAGGCCGGGCTTGGGCAGCGGCAGCAGCACGCTCGCCTCGCCGTTGATCGAGCCCGCCCCGAAGCGGCCCATGAAGGCGACGAAATCGGCGGGGAAGGCGTGACCCCAGACGGTTTCGGCCGCCTGCCAGTCGATGTCCTCGTCGGCTCCGTGGGTCGCCGGCATGATCTGCTCCAGCGCTTTGACGCGCACGTTCTCGGTCATACCGCTCCCCTGCCACCCCGGCTCAACCGCCCCAACCTACCGCCGGCGGGGGACCGCGCCTAGCGCGAGTCGGGCCGGAGCCGCAGTACGGACCCCACGCGCAGCCCCCAGGAGGCCATGGCGCCCGCCTCGGCCTCCAGGACGTGCCGGGCGCGCGGGCGCGGCAAGCCGAGCCGGCCGGGGGCCATGGTGGTCAGCGCGATGACCTTGAGGTGCCGGTCCAGGTAGGCCACGTCGATGGCGAAGCGCATCCGGAAGGTGTGGACGCCGGCGGCCGGGGTGAGCAGCATGGCCCCTTCGATGCCGTCCCGCCCGAGCAGCCCGCGCGTCCGGGCCCTGTACGAGGCCGCGACCTCCACGGGCACCTCGGCCGGTCGCCCCGCCGTCCCCGCAGCCGCCCCCGCCGCCGTCCCGCGAGCCGTGCCCGCCGCCGTCCCGCCAGCCGTCTCCGCCGCCGCCCCGGCCTCCGGGGCGAGGGCCAGCGTCGCCCCGCCGTCGCGCCAGTGCCCCCTGATCCCCATGCCGGCCAGAGTAGGGCGTGGGGCGTCAAGGCGGCGCGCGAACGGGGGTCCCTCGTGGGGGGTACGGGGAGGAGGGCCCCCGTACGCGTGCCGCAGGTGCTCCCATAAGGGCCCCGGCCCAGTCCCCGCAAGGCCTCCGGGGCTGTTGCGGGACCGTTTCGAGGGCGCCGGAGACTCAGCGCAGTGCGGCCGGATGAATTCGGAGCGTAGTCATTTCGCCGCAATGCACGCAGCGGGCTTTACGAAGGGTTATGGTGGAACCCCCCCCTCGGGCCGGTCCGTATCCCCCCCACGGACCGGCCCGTTTTTTGTTCTTCCCGGGCCGGGGACAAAGCCGCAGGTCAGCCTCGCTGGGCCCAGATGTTGGCGCCGGGGGTGGATACCGCGAAGGAGTCGATCTCCTTCAACTCCTGCTCCGAGAGCGGCGCTCCGGACAGCGAAGCCACGTTCTCCTCGAGCTGCTTCACGCTCGACGCGCCGATCAGCGCCGAGGTCATCCGTTCGTCCCGCAGCACCCAGTTCAGTGCGAGCTGGGCCAGGGTCTGCCCGCGCCGCGCCGCGATCTCGTTCAGGCCCTTCAGCCGGCGCAGGACCTCGTCCGAGAGCAGGTCCGGGTTGAGGGACTTGCCCTGCGTGGCCCGCGAGCCCTCCGGAATGCCCTGGAGGTACTTGCCGGTCAGCAGTCCCTGGGCGAGCGGCACGAACGAGATGCAGCCCATGCCGGCCTCCTCCAGGGTGTCCAGCAGGCCGTCCTCCTCCGTCCAGCGGTTGATCATGGAGTAGGAGGGCTGGTGGATGAGAGGGCGGACGCCCATCTCGCGCAGGATCCGCGCCGCCTCGGCGGTCTGCTCCGCCGTGTAGGAGGACACCCCCACGTACAGCGCCTTGCCCTGCTGCACCGCGGACGCCAGCGCGCCCATGGTCTCCTCCAGCGGGGTGTCCGGGTCGAAGCGGTGCGAGTAGAAGACGTCGACGTAGTCGACGCCCATCCGCTTCAGCGAGGCGTCCAGCGACCCGAGCAGGTACTTGCGGCTGCCCCACTCGCCGTAGGGCCCCTCGTGCATCAGGTAGCCGGCCTTGGTGGAGAGCACCAGCTCCTCGCGGTGGGACGCGAAGTCCTGCGCGAAGATCTTGCCGAAGTTGAGCTCGGCCGAGCCGGGGGGCGGCCCGTAGTTGTTGGCCAGGTCGAAGTGGGTGACGCCGAGGTCGAAGGCACGGCGCAGAATCGCCCGCTGGGACTCCAGGGACTTGTCGTCGCCGAAGTTGTGCCAGAGGCCCAGCGAGATCGCGGGGAGCTTGAGGCCGCTGTGGCCGGTGCGCCGGTACTCCATGGAGTCGTAGCGTGAGGGCTCTGCCCGATAGGGATTGTTTTCAGTCACGATGTCCTCCCTATCACGGACTTGTGACACGACCGAGTTGGAAGCCGGATCCCGCCTCGCAGTAATGTGGCGGATTCGGGGGGACCGCATTTCGCACGGGGGCATTGCTCGGAGGGGCTGGAAGATCGTGAAGCTGCGCGACCTGGTGTACAGGCTCTACGCACGCCGGGTGGAAGGCCGCCTCGACCATGACGCGGCGCCCAAGCACATCGGCGTCATTCTGGACGGGAACCGCCGCTGGGCGAAGGCGTCCGGAGGCACCACGGAACAGGGCCACCAGGCCGGGGCCGACAAGATCTCCGAGATGCTGGGCTGGTGCACCGAGACGGACGTCGAGGTCGTCACCCTGTGGATGCTCTCCACGGACAACCTGGACCGGCCCGAGGTCGAGCTCCGCCCGCTGCTCAACATCATCGAGAACACCGTGCGCGGCCTCGCCGCCGACGGCCGCTGGCGCGTCCACCACGTCGGCAACCTCGACATCCTGCCCGCCGGGACGCAGAACGTCCTGAAGGAGGCCGAGGAGGCCACCCACGGCGTCGACGGGATACTCGTCAACGTCGCGGTCGGCTACGGCGGCCGCCAGGAGATCGCCGACGCCGTCCGCTCCCTCCTGCTGGAGCACGCGACGAAGGGCACCTCCTTCGAGGAGCTCGCCGAGATCCTCGACATCGACCACATCGCGGAGCACCTCTACACCCGCGGCCAGCCCGACCCGGACCTCGTGATCCGCACCAGCGGCGAGCAGCGGCTGTCCGGATTCATGCTCTGGCAGAGCGCGCACTCCGAGTACTACTTCTGCGACGTCTTCTGGCCGGCCTTCCGCAAGGTCGACTTCCTGCGCGCCCTGCGCGACTACGCCGCCCGCCACCGGCGCTACGGCACCTGACCCACCCGCAGGCCCCTCCTGTACGGCACCGCACGGCATCTGACCTGAGGCTTCCCGCTCCACCCCCGGCGCTGCCCCGCGCCGCGCGCGCGGGCGGACCGCGCCCCGGCGCGCGCCGTCGGCCCGCCCCCGCACGCCCCTCCCCGCTGCCCGCGGGCCCCGGCGCGAGGCCTTCACCAGGGATTCACCGAGCGTCCGTCATATGCCATGGCATGGCTGGACCCATACGGGGAATACCCCTTGCAGGTCGATGCCCGATCCACGGGTATCGAGTCTCAGCGGACGGCATGGGGTCGTCCGCCCGGGAGGCCCTTTGCACCAGGACGCACGTGCGGTTCGCACGGACGCAGTGGAGGGCCGGGAGTCGGCCCGCGCATGGGTGCCGATGACCGGTCCGGTCTTCATGGCCCGACCTCTTCCGAGGGGGTACGTCCTTCCGTGGTGACCAGCACTAAGAGCCGCCTGCCCGACAGGCGGACCTACGTCCTCGACACCAGCGTCCTGCTGGCAGACCCCAACGCGATCTCCCGGTTCGACGAGCACGAGGTCGTGCTCCCGATCGTGGTGATCACCGAGCTGGAGGCAAAGAGGCACCATCCCGAACTCGGCTACTTCGCCCGTCAGGCCCTCCGCCTGCTCGACGAGTTCCGGGTCCGCCACGGTCGCCTCGACGCACCCATCCCGCTGGGCGATCTGGGCGGCACCCTGCGCGTCGAGCTCAATCACTCCGACCCGAGCGTCCTGCCCGCGGGCTTCCGGCTGGGGGACAACGACTCGCGGATCCTCGCGGTCGCGCGCAACCTGCAGGCCGAGGGATACGACGTCACGGTCGTCTCGAAGGACCTCCCGCTGCGCATCAAGGCCTCCTCCGTGGGGCTGATGGCGGAGGAGTACCGCGCCGAGCTCGCGATCACGGACGCCGGCTGGACCGGCATGAGCGAACTCGCCCTCTCCGGCGAGCAGGTGGACCTCCTCTACTCGGAGGAGCGCCTGTACGTGCCCGAGGCCGCCGAACTGCCCGTGCACACGGGGCTCGTCCTGCAGTCCGAGCGCGGCAAGGCGCTCGGCCGGGTCACGGCCGACGGCAACGTCAAGCTCGTACGGGGCGACCGCGAGGCCTTCGGGCTGCACGGCCGCAGCGCCGAGCAGCGCATCGCGCTCGACCTCCTCCTCGACCCCGAGATCGGGATCATCTCGATGGGCGGCCGGGCCGGCACCGGAAAGTCGGCGCTGGCGCTGTGCGCGGGCCTGGAGGCCGTGCTGGAGCGCAGGCAGCACCAGAAGGTCATGGTCTTCCGGCCGCTGTACGCGGTCGGCGGCCAGGACCTCGGCTACCTCCCCGGGGACGCCTCCGAGAAGATGAGCCCCTGGGCGCAGGCGGTCTTCGACACCCTCTCGGCGGTCGCCGGGCGCGAGGTCATCGAGGAGGTGCTGACCCGGGGGATGCTGGAGGTCCTGCCGCTCACGCACATCCGCGGCCGCTCGCTGCACGACGCCTTCGTGATCGTGGACGAGGCGCAGTCGCTGGAGCGCAACGTCCTGCTGACCGTTCTGTCCCGGATCGGGGCCAATTCGCGGGTGGTCCTCACCCACGACGTGGCCCAGCGGGACAACCTGCGCGTCGGCCGGTACGACGGAGTCGTCGCCGTGGTCGAGAAGCTGAAGGGGCATCCGCTCTTCGCGCACATCACCCTCACCCGCTCCGAGCGCTCCCCGATCGCCGCACTGGTCACCGAGATGCTGGAGAACCTGTAGTCGCGAAGGGGGTAAAAGCCCCATAGCGGGAAGGTGAGTTGGCGCCGCCCGGCAAAGGCCCAGAAGCCTAGCCGGGCGGCGCCCTCGTGCACAGGGCTTCGGCGCAAACAACGGCGACCTCCCAGGTGTGACCTTTCCCACGCAGTGGATAATTGCCCTGCGGCGCCGAGGTCCGGCAGAGTCTGTTTTCCGTCAGGCCCCGCATACGGCACACCTGTATCTCCCGTGAGATGCGCGCAGCACCACTAACTCCACAACCGATCGCCGTATGCCGCCCGGAGCATCACGAGCCACTCCCGCGAGGGAGTTGCCCACGGGCCCGCGTCTCCAGTGACCGCACCACCACGGAGGCCAGTGTCGAGGGCACTATTGCGCCCGCGCGGTCACTGCGGACGCTGCTGGAAGGACACCGTGTGAGCCGGATCTCGGTTCGGGGATTCGCAGTGGCTTCGGCCACGGCGGTCACCACCGTCGGCGCAGTCGTGGGCGTTGCCACTGGCGACCCCACCTCGAACGATCTCGAGACGACCGCGTCCGGGACGACTCTCCTCACTGACATTCCGGTCGGCGAGCAGGCACAGGTCCAGAACGCGTCCCTGACGCAGCAGGCCGACGCCATCGCCCACGCCGCCGACGTCGACGCCAAGCGCTCGGCGGAGGAGTCCGCCCGCGTGCAGGCCGCCCAGGACGCCAAGTCCAAGAAGGCCGAAGCCCAGAAGGCCGCGGACGACAAGGCGAAGAAGGAGCGCGAGGAGAAGGAGCAGGCTGCAAGCCGTTCCGCCTCCCGCGACGGATCCGACTTCGCGCTCCAGGGCTCGTACACGGTCGCGCAGGTCAAGGCCATCGCCCAGCAGATGGTCCCGGCGGGGCAGTTCCAGTGCTTCTCCAACATCATCAACCAGGAATCCACCTGGAACTACCAGGCCGTGAACAAGTCCTCCGGGGCTTACGGTCTCGTCCAGGCCCTGCCCGGTTCGAAGATGGCCTCGGCCGGTGCCGACTGGCGCACCAACCCCGCCACCCAGATCGAGTGGGGTCTGAACTACATGAACGGCCGCTACGGCAGCCCGTGCGGAGCCTGGAACTTCCACCAGGCCAACGGCTGGTACTAGTCACGGCCCGAGGAACGCACCCGCGCACCTCAACCTCGAGGAGCCCCGCACCGTCCTACGGTGCGGGGCTCCTCGCGTGTACGGTCATATTCGCGGTGTGTCCGGGCAGGAGGTCGGGGCGGGGGCGGGGGAAGGGAACGACATGGTGAAATCGACAGGCTGGCTCGGCAGACTCGGTCACAAGCTGAGCAGCATGGAGGCGAGGCTCGACGAGCGGAGGGCCGAGGTCGAGGCGGAGACCGCCGGCGGCCTGCCCGCGCGCCCAGCGCCGCCCGCGGCCCCGCCCACCGCGCCCCCCGACGGCGCGGGCGCCGGGCACCACGTGCACCCCGGAGCTCCCGTGCGCCCCGATCCGGTCGCCGTCATCCCGTGGGGCCTGCGCGTCGCCGCCGAGGCGAGCTGGCGGCTGCTGCTCCTCGCCGGGATGGTCTGGATCCTGATGAGGGTGATCAGCGAAGTCCGCCTGGTCATCCTCGCCTTCGCCGCCGCCCTCCTCGTCACGGCCCTGCTCCAGCCGTTCGTGGTCCGGCTGCGCCGCCTCGGCATGCCGCGGGGACTGGCCACGGCGGTCACCGCGATCCTCGGCTTCGTGGTCATCGGACTGGTCGGCTGGTTCGTGGTCTGGCAGGTCATGGAGAACCTGGACGATCTCTCCGACCGGCTCCGCGACGGCATCAACGAGCTCAAACTCGCGGCACTGGACAGCCCGTTCCACGTGACCGAGAAGCAGATCAACGACATCGCGAAGAACCTCAGCGAGACCATCGGCACCAACACCGAGCAGATCACCTCCGCCGGACTGCAGGGCGTGACGGTCCTCGTCGAGGTGCTGACGGGCATGCTGCTCGCGATGTTCTCCACGCTCTTCCTGCTCTACGACGGCAAGCGCATCTGGACCTGGACGCTGGGCCTGCTCCCGGCGGCCGCCCGGCCCGGCGTCGCGGGCGCCGGTCCGCGCGCCTGGCGCACCCTGACGGCGTACGTGCGGGGCACGGTCCTCGTCGCGCTCATCGACGCCATCTTCATCGGCCTCGGGCTGTACTTCCTCGACGTGACGATGGCCGTGCCGCTGGCCGTCTTCATCTTCCTGTTCGCCTTCATCCCGCTCGTGGGCGCGGTGATCTCCGGCGCACTCGCCGTGGTCGTGGCACTGGTGACCCAGGGGCCGTTCATCGGGCTGATGGTGCTGCTGGTGGTCCTGGCGGTCCAGCAGATCGAGGGGCACGTGCTCCAGCCGTTCATCCTGGGCCGGGCGGTACGCGTGCACCCGCTCGCGGTGGTGCTGTCGGTGGCGGCCGGCGGCATGGTCGCCGGCATCGGCGGGGCGGTCGTCGCCGTTCCGCTGGTCGCCGTCACCAACACCGTGGTCGTCTACCTGCGGGCCTACTCCCGTGAGCAGTTCCACCACGGACACCCCCCGGTCGGCCCCGGGCCGCACGGGGCGACGGCCCTGGGACAGACACTTCACGAGACGGGGGAGACGCGCACGGGTGATAACGGAGCCTGAGTTCGACGGAAGCTGGTCCGGCCCGCGGGAGAGCCCGTGGGAGGGCCCGCGGCGCCCGGAACCGACCGGGCCGGCGGATCCACCCGCGGGACCGGCCGGGTCGCCGGCGCCGGCCGCGAAGCACGCGGACGCCCGCAGGCCCTGGCGGTGGGCGCTGGGCGGGGCGCTGGCCGCCTCCGCGCTCTGGGCGGGCGCGGGGTGGGCGCTGGCGCCGCAGGACGACCGGCCGCCGCTGCGGTACGCGGTGCCGGTGAGCCTGTGCGTCGACGCGAAGCTGCCCGTACTGGCCCGGCTGGGCGGGGTCCGCGGATGGGAGTTCACCCCGAGCCGGTGGGAACACCCGGGCGTGGACCAGGCGCTCTGCATGCTGCGCACACCGCCGCTCGGCGCGAAGTCGACCGCGTCGGCGCCCGGGTCGGAGCCCGCGTCGGCGCCCGCGCTCTCGTACGAGGTCCAGGTCTCGGTGGCGCTGCACAAACTCACGGACCCCGCCCCGGAGTTCGGAGCGGATCCCGGGACCGCGGGCTGGCTGGGCACGGGCAGCTCCTCCCCGCGCTCGGTGCCGGGGCTCGGGGAACGGGCGCTGATCTCGGAGTCGGACTACGGGAAGTGGTGGCGGCTGACCGTGCTCGACGGGGGCGCGGTGTTCACCCTGCACGTGACGGCGTGGACGGACGGGGCCGGGGAGCCGGCCGGGAGCGGGGCAGCGGTGGGCACCGGCCCCCCGGCGGCGCCCCCCGAGCCCGATGCCGACGCGATCCAGGCTGCGATGATCGACGACATGCACACCCTGATGAAGGACCTGCGCAGGTAGTCGGGGGAGGAAGGGGGGTACGGGGTGATCGGCGAGCCCGAGATCGACGGGGGCTGGGACGGGGCCGGGCCGGCCGGGGAGGCCGTAAAGGCACGGCCGGACGCCGTGCGCGAGCGCGCACGCGTACGGGGCCCGCGTGCGCCGTGGCTGTGGGCGCTGGGCGGGATGGCGGTGGCCTCGGCGGCGTGGGCGGGCGCGCTCGCCGTGCAGGACCGTCTCGCCGGCGCCCCTCGCATCGACTATCGGCACTCCGCAGACCTGTGCCGGGAGACCGGGTTCACCACCCTCGGCCAGGCCGTCGGCCGGCCCTTCGAGACCTCCGAGACCAGCCAGGGCGTGGACCGCGCGCAGGACTGGGCGTACTGCCGCAGCGGCATGCGGTACGAGAAGGGGTCCGTCCTCTACGGGGCCCGGATGCTGGTCGAACTCCACAAGGAGCGGGACCCCGCGGCCGAGTTCGCCTCGGGACCCGGGTCCGACGCGGGGATCCGGCTGGACCTCGGGGAGCGCCGCGAGGTGCCCGGCCTCGGCGACCGGGCCCTGCTCGACCGGTACTACGGGAGGAGCGGCGAGCGGCTCATGGTGCTCGACGGGGGAGCGGTCCTCACCCTGACGGTGGAGTGGTACCAGCCGGAGGCGGACGAGACCGACGCCGACGCCGGCGTCGACGGCGATGCGATCGAGGCGGCGATGATCGAGGACATGCGGTCGCTGATGGCGAAACTGCGGCGCTAGGGGCTCGGCGCCTCGTCGTCAGAGCGTGGCCCCGGGGCGTCCGTGCGAAAGGGCCCCCCGCGGCCGGAGCGGCTGCGGGGGGCCCCCGGGGCGCGTGCGGGTGCTACTCGCCCGCGAGGGCGGCCTCGGCGTCGAGGGTGACGGCGACGGCCTGGATCACCGAGGCGATCTTGAAGGCTTCCTGGACCGTCTCGCGGTCGACCCCGGCCTTGCGCAGGACCTGCTCGTGCGAGTCCAGGCACTGGCCGCAGCCGTTGATCGCGGAGACGGCGAGCGACCACAGTTCGAAGTCGACCTTCTCCACGCCCGGGTTGCCGATGACGTTCATCCGCAGGCCGGCGCGCAGGCTGCCGTACTCCGGGTCGCTCAGCAGGTGGCGGGTGCGGTAGAAGACGTTGTTCATCGCCATGATCGCGGCGGCCGACTTGGCGGCGGTGTACGCCTCCGGCGACAGGGCCGCCTTGGCCTCCGGCTCCAGCTCGCCCAGGACGCGCGGGGAGCGGGCGGCGATCGCGCAGGACAGGACGGTGCCCCACAGCTGCTGCTGCGTCAGGGTGTCCTGGTTGCCGATGACCGAGCCGAGGTTCAGCTTCAGGTCCTTGGCGAAGTCCGGTATGGCGGACTTGAGGGAGTCGAGGGACATCCGTCACTCACCGGCCAGCAGCGCGCCGGCGTCGATGGTGCTCTCGCCCTTGGTCCAGTTGCAGGGGCACAGCTCGTCGGTCTGCAGGGCGTCGAGGACCCGCAGGACCTCCTTGGGGTTACGGCCGACGGAACCGGCGGTCACCATGGAGAACTGGATCTCGTTGTTCGGGTCCACGATGAAGACCGCGCGCATGGGCAGGCCGTCCTGGCCGAGGATGCCCAGGTCCGTGGAGAGCTCGCGCTTGACGTCGGACATCATCGGGAAGGGAAGGTCACGCAGGTCGGCGTGGTCCTTGCGCCAGGCGTGGTGCACGTACTCGGAGTCGAGCGAGAAGCCGAGGATCTGGGCGTCGCGGTCGGCGAACTCCTCGTTGAGCTTGCCGAAGGCGGCGATCTCCGTCGGGCACACGAAGGTGAAGTCGAGCGGCCACGCGAAGACGACCTTCCACTTGCCCTCGTAGGTCTTGTGGTCGATCTGCGCGAATTCGCTGCCGGCCTCGAGCGAGACGCAGGCGGTCAGGTCGTAGGTGGGGAACTGGTCGCCGACAGTGAGCACGTGCTCTCCTTGCGGGGAGGGAAAGCAACCTTTTGGGGGCTTTCCGTGAGGGTTGGACGGATCTCACATGCTGACACAGCTGCATTGATTGTGGAAATAGCTACTCTAGTGATCAGTGATCGGAGGTGCCTATCAGTGGCTATGGGTAACAGGGGAGCGAAGCAGCCGACCCTCGCGCAGTTGCGGGCCTTCGCGGCCGTCGCCGAGCACCTGCACTTCAGGGACGCGGCCGGCGCCATCGGGATGAGTCAGCCCGCGCTCTCCGGGTCCGTGTCCGCGCTCGAGGAGGCGCTCGGGGTCCGGCTGCTGGAGCGGACCACGCGCAAGGTGCTGCTGTCCCCGGCCGGGGAGCGCATCGCGGTCCGCGCGCGGGCCGTGCTCGAGGCCGTGGGCGGACTGCTGGAGGAGGCCGAGGCGGTACGCGCCCCCTTCACCGGGGTGCTCAGGCTCGGGGTGATCCCCACCGTGGCCCCGTACCTGCTGCCGACCGTGCTCGGGCTCTTCCACCGGCGCTACCCCCGCATGGACCTCCAGGTCCACGAGGAGCAGACGGCCTCGCTGCTGGAGGGGCTGGCCGCCGGGCGGCTCGACCTGCTGCTGCTCGCCGTGCCGCTCGCGGTCCCCGGCGTCACCGAACTCCCGCTCTTCGACGAGGACTTCGTGCTGCTCCTGCCCCGAGACCACCCCCTCGCCGGGCGCCAGGACATCCCGCCCGAGGAACTGCGCGGGCTGCAGCTGCTCCTCCTCGACGAAGGGCACTGCCTGCGCGACCAGGCCCTCGACATCTGCCGCGACGCGGGACGCACCACCGGGGCCGACGTCACCACGACCGCCGCCGGGCTCTCCACCCTCGTACAGCTGGTCGCCGGGGGACTGGGCGTCACCCTGTTGCCGCGCACCGCCCTGCGCCTGGAGACCGCCCGCAACGAGCAGCTGGCCACCGGGTACTTCGCCGAGCCCGCGCCCTCCCGGCGCATCGCGCTGGCCATGCGCACGGGAACGGCCCGGCAGGAGGAGTTCCGGGCGGTCGCCGACGCGCTGCGCGAGGCCGTACGACCGCTCCCCGTCTGGCTGACGGACTGAGGCGCGGGCGTACGGGGTGAACGGTGCGGGGCGGCGCCGATCAGGCGGAGGGCTTCGGCGGCCGGCCGCGGGGCGGGATGGGGCCCGCCCCGCCGGGAAGCCGGCCCGCCTCGGCCAGGGCGCGGCGGAGCAGGAACTCGATCTGCGCGTTGGCGCTGCGCAGTTCCTCGCCCGCCCACCGCGCGAGCGCGTCGTGCACCTGCGGGTCGAGCCGCAGCAGCACCTGCTTGCGGGCCTGCCGGGCGGGCTTCGCCCCGCCGGCGGGCGCGGGCTCCGCGCCGCTGTCGGGGCTCACTGGTAGAGGGTGCCCGTGTTGACGACCGGCTGAGCCGCGCGGTCACCGCACAGGACCACCATCAGGTTGGACACCATCGCGGCCTTCCGTTCGGGATCGAGGTCCACTATGTCCTGCTCCGCGAGGCGGGTCAGGGCGAGCTCGACCATACCCACCGCGCCCTCGACGATCTGCGTGCGCGCCGCGACGACGGCCCCCGCCTGCTGGCGCTGGAGCATCGCGGAGGCGATCTCCGGGGCGTACGCGAGGTGCGTGAAGCGGGACTCGATGATCTGCACGCCGGCGGCCTCGACGCGGGCGGACAGCTCGACGGCGAGCTTCTCGGTGATCTCCGCGGAGTTGCCGCGCAGCGACAGGCCGCCGTCCTCGTGGGCGTCGTAGGGGTACTCGATCGCGATGTGCCGGACGGCCGCCTCGGTCTGGGTCTCGACGAACTCGGTGAAGTCGTCGACCTCGAAGACGGCTCGGGCGGTGTCCTCGACCCGCCACACCACGACGGCCGCGAGCTCGATCGGGTTGCCGTAGGCGTCGTTGACCTTCATGACGGCCGTCTCGTGGTTGCGCACCCGGGTGGAGAGGGGCCGACGCGCGGTCAGCGGGTTGACCCAGCGCAGCCCGTCGGTGCGGATCGTGCCGCGGTAGCGGCCGAAGAGCTGGACCACGCGGGCCTCGCCCGGCGCGACCGTGTTCAGCCCGCTCATGGCGACGAGGGAGGCGATGATCAGCGCGACGCCCACCGCGATCAGGCTCCCCTTGACCGCGGCCGCCGCGGCCACCGAGCCGATGGCGATCAGGCCCGCCCCGCCGGCCACCCCGGCCAGCCCGAGCAGCAGCGCGAGCCCGCCGCCCACGCTGCGCGCGGGGAACTCCCGTACGTCGGTTCCCGCCGCGTGACGCGCGGTCCCGGTCTCGGCGGTCCCGGTCGCGGTCCCGGTCGTCGAGCCCGTCTTGTTCGTCATGGTCTGCCCCGTTCCAATCGGCGGCAGCCGGTCGGGCTGCCTAGCAAAGTGATATCACTTTTTGGAGTTCGCCGACAGTGGGCGGCAACCCCGGGGGCTCGGTGCGCGTCGGTTCCATTGGGGCGGGTGCTGATTCTCACGTCCGAATTGACCAGTATTGGCATTGGTTCACCAGCCTTTGTCACAACCTGTGGTGTTAGCTTTCTGAGCTGACGTCGGGGGTTATCGAGCGGAGCGGGAGCGATGGGCCGAGCAGAAGCGCGAAAGGCGCAGCAGCAGCGCGGTGCGCGACGAGCGCCGCGGGGGCGCGCCAACGGCAAGGACGGCAAGGGCGGCAAGGCCGGCAAGGCCGGCAAGCCGGCCGGCATACGCCGCTTCTTCACCTGGCGGAAGATCCTCGGGACCTTCTTCGGGATGATCCTGCTCGGCATGGCCGCCCTGGTCGCCCTCTACGTCTACGTCGACCCGCCGGACCCGAACAAGAACGCGCTGACCGAGAACAACGTCTACAAGCTGGCCGACGGCACGGTGCTCGCGCAGGTGGGCGAGACCAACCGCCAGATCGTCCCGATCGACAAGATCCCGACGGACGTGCAGAACGCCTTCATCGCCATCGAGAACAAGTCCTTCTACCAGGACCGCGGCGTCGACCTCAAGGGCGTGGCCCGGGGCCTGTTCAACACGGCCACGGGCAAGGGCAAGGCGGGCGGCTCGACGATCACCCAGCAGTACGTCAAGAACTTCTACCTGACCCAGGACCAGACCGCGACGCGCAAGCTGAAGGAACTGGTCATCTCCCTCAAGGTCGACCAGAAGATGAAGAAGCCCGAGATCCTCGCGGGCTACCTCAACACCAACTTCTACGGGCGCAACGCGTACGGGATCCAGGCCGCGGCCCAGGCCTACTACGGGGTCGACGCCGACAAACTGACCCTGGAACAGGGCGCCTACCTCGCCGCCCTCCTCCAGGCCCCCAACCAGTACGACTGGGCGACCGCCGGACCGAACGGCAAGCGCCTCGTGATGGTCCGCTTCAACGGCGTCCTCGACAACATGGTCGACATGGGCAAGCTGGACGGGGCCAAGCGCAAGACCATGCAGTTCCAGGAGCCGATCAAGCCCAAGGCCGCCCCCGGCATGGAGGGCCAGAAGGGCTACCTGGTGCAGGCCGCGGACGAAGAGCTCAAGCGGCAGACCGGCATGACGGACGCCCAGCTCAAGACCGGCGGCTGGGAGATCACCCTCACGATCGACCCGAAGAAGCAGGCCGCGCTGGAGACGGCCGTGCAGGAAGAGCTGGAATCCAAGCTCGACCGCAAGGGCCGCCCCGTCGACGCCGCCGTGCAGGCCGGCGCCACCTCCGTCGACCCGAAGACCGGCGCGATCGTCGCGATGTACGGCGGCACCGGACTGAGCGAGCAGTGGACGACCAACGCCCTGCGCAAGGACTTCCAGCCGGGCTCCACCTTCAAGCCGGTCGTGCTCGCCTCCGCCCTGGAGAACAAGTCGACCACGCAGGACGGCAAGCCGATCACCCCCAACGCCCTCTACGACGGCACCAGCAAGCGCGCGGTCGTGGGCAGCAAGATCCCGTTCAACCCGCAGAACCAGGACGACAGGGACTACGGCAACCCGATGATGACGGTGCAGGCCGCCACCAACTCGTCGGTCAACTCCGTCTACGCCCAGATGATCGTGGACGTGAAGCCGGAGAACGCGAAGAAGACGGCCCTCGCCCTCGGCATGAAGGACCGCGAGGGCTGGCCCGCGGACAAGCCGGCCATGTCCCTCGGCACCATGAGCGCCGACACCGCCGAGATGGCCGGGGTCTACGCCACCTTCGACAACCACGGCAAGAAGGTCACGCCGAGCATCATCAAGTCGGCCAAGCACGCGGAGCGCGAGTTCAAGCCCGTCGTCGCCATCGGTGACCAGGCCATCAGCCGCAAGACCGCCGACACCGTCACCAAGGTGCTCACCGGCGTCGTCGAAGACGGCTCCGGCAAGGCTGTGAAGAGCTCCGCCTACGAGGCCGCGGGCAAGACCGGTACCACCGAGAAGAACGTGGCCGCCTGGTTCACCGGCTTCACCCCGGACCTGGTCACCGTCGTCGCGATGTTCGGCGACGAGCCCGGCACCCACACCCAGACCTCCCTGACGGGTACCGCGGGCGGCGGCCGCGCGGGCGGCTCCAGCTTCCCGGCCGCGATCTGGAAGAACTACACCCTCGAGGCCCTCAAGGGCGCGAAGAGCTCCTCCTTCGACCTCGACGAGGCCGACATGGGCCCGACCCAGGCGCCGTCCACGAGCATCAGCCCGTCGACCACGCCGAGCCAGTCCGCCACCACGCCGCCGCCGAGCACCACGCCGGCGACGAACAGCCCGGACCCGACCCTCTCGAAGTCGGCCACGGCGACCCCGCCGGTGACCTCGACGCCGTCGAAGCCCACGCCCACCCCGACGAAAACGGGCCCGACACCGCCCGTTCCGCCGCCCGCGCTGCCCAACCCCTAGCCGCAGGCACGACCACGCACCACCGCCCCGCAGGCACGCAGCCTGCGGGGCGGTGGTGCGTACGGCAGCCGTGGCCGCTACCGGTCGCGGTCAGGACCGCTCGGGCGAACCGGGCAGCGCGAGCTCGAACCAGACGACCTTTCCGCTGCTCAGGCGGGTGGCGCCCCAGCGGCGGGCCATCCGGTTGACCAGGAACAGACCGCGCCCGCCCTCGTCGGTGTCCCGTGCCCGGCGCTGGCGCGGCAGCTGCGGGGAGTCGTCGCCGACCTCGCAGCGCAGCACGTCCGTCTTCAGCAGGCGCAGCGTGACCGGCCGCTCGGCGTACCGCACGGCATTCGTCACGACCTCGGAGACCAGCAGCTCCAGGGAGTCCTCGAGCTCCTCCAGCCCCCAGCGGGTCAGGGCGCGGCGGGCGAACCGGCGGGCCCGGCCCGGCGCGGTCTCCTCGGGGTCCAGGAACCAGTACGCCACGTCGCTGGGCGCGATCCCGTCGAACCGGGCCGCCAGCAACGCGATGTCGTCGTCCCGGTCACCGGGGCCCAGCATGTCCAGGATGTCGTCGCACAGGGCCTCCAGCGGCGGCGGGTGGTCCAGCCCCGTCAGCTGCGCGGTGGTGGCGAGGCGCTCGCGGAGCTGCTCGATGCCGGTCCACACGTCCCGCAGCCGGGACTCGACGAGGCCGTCGGTGTACAGCACGAGGGTGGCCCCGGCCGGGGCGTCCAGCTCCACGGCCTCGAAGTCCACGCCGCCGACGCCGATGGGGGCGCCGGGAGGCACGCGCAGCACCTCGGCGCGGCCGCCCAGGTGCAGCAGCACCGGCGGCGGATGGCCGGCGTTGGCGATGGTGATCCGGTGCGAGACCGGGTCGTACACGGCGTAGAGGCACGTGGCCATCCGGTCGGAGCCGAGTCGCTGCGCCTGCTCGTCGAGATGGTGCAGGACCTCGGCGGGCGGGAGGTCGAGCTGAGCCAGCGTCTGGGCCGTCGTACGGAGCTGCCCCATGATCGCGGCCGAGGTCATGGAGTGGCCCATGACGTCACCGACGACGAGCGCGACCCGGCTGCCGGGCAGCGGTATGGCGTCGTACCAGTCGCCGCCGACCCGGGCCGTCTCGGCGGCGGGCAGGTAGCGGCTGGCGAGGCGGACCCCGGTGGGCTGGGGAAGGCTGTCGGGCAGCATCGTGCGCTGGAGCTCGTCGGCGATGTACGCCTCGCGCCCGTAGAGCACGGCCTTGTCGATGCCCAGCGCGGTGTGGGTGGCCAGCTGGGCGGCGACCAGGAGGTCGTTCGTCTCGAACGCCGGCCGCTCGGGGGTGCGCAGGAACACGGCCGCGCCGATCACGCGGCGCCGGCCCCGCAGCGGCGCGAGGATGGCCCGCTGGCCGCGCGGTACGGGGTGGTCCGCGCCCAGCAGCTCCGGCAGCGCCGCGCGGGCCGCGGCGGAGGACCCGAAGACGGGCCGTACGCCGCGCAGGACCTCGGCGAGGGCCCCGCCGGGGCGGATCTCGCAGAGCTCGGCGGCGGGCAGGTCACCCTGCGGGCCGACCAGTGCCAGCTGGCTGAAGTCGAGTTCCCCGTCCGGGGCCGCGCCGGCCGCGCCGGGGCCCGGAGCGGTGTTCCCCGGTGCCGTGGCGGCGGCGCCGCCGGTGAACTCGTCGATCGGCCGCAGCCGGTCGGTGCGCCGGAGCCTTAAGACGACCGGTCCGACGGGGCGTTCGTCGCCGACGGGAAGCGGGTCCCGCAGGTAGACGAGGATGGCGTCGGAGAACGTCGGCACGGTGGCCCGGCACAGCCCGAGCACGATCTCGTCGAGGTCGATCCCGCGCGCGATCCGGCGGGTGGCGGCCCCGACGAAACGCAGCCGGTCCCCTTCCCGGCGCGCGACGGTCTCCGGTCCGGCGAGGGGCGCGGCGCCCGCGACGGCCCCGGCGCCCGCGCCCTGGCCCGGCGCGGAGCCGGCGGCGCCGTCCTGGCGGCCGGCGTGCGCCGACGCCGCGGCGCGCGCGGCTTCGGCGTCGCGCGTGCGCGCGGCACCCCGCCCCCCGCCCGGCGGTTGTAGCCCCCGTTCGGGCCGGCGCCGTTGCGCCGGCCCGGACCCGGGGTCGTGTGCCCGTGCGCGG